>CAYZKM010000415.1:0-4849 GCA_964478525.1 uncultured Bifidobacterium sp. | reverse complement strand
GTCCGTTGGATCGCCGGCCATCATCGCATAGCGGACGTCCTCGGCCGGATCCCAGCGAAAACCGGCGGTGGGGTCGGCGCGATGCCATGGCTGGAACAGCGCCTCGCCCAGACACGCTGCGGCGGACAGTCTCACGGCCTGGCGTCCCCGCCCGCGTGGCGGCGGTGCCGCCTGACCCGGTACAGCGGCGAAACGTTCCAGGAAATGCTGGTGCCCCTGGCCGAACAGCAGACAAAGGGGTGTCGGATCGACGGGCTCCTTCTTGTCGTCCTTGATGCAGGCGTCGCTCATCAGCGCCGCCAGCAGATCCACCTTTCCACGATCGCTCTCAGCGCTCTCCAATGCCGTCTGCGCCAGCAACGTCCGGCACTCCGTGCGGCTATAGTTCAAATCGGCTCGCCCATCGAACACATGGTCCGCCACCAGCATCCCGACACCAGTGGCGATCGTGCCGGCCAGGTCAGCCGGTGTCATCGCCCTTGCCAGGACCAGCACCGGCCGCGCCGGTGGGTCAACCAGGTTCCACGCCGTGCGAGGATGCAGCCGGCAGGACGGATCGAGCGTTGTATCCTGCCGTTCCAGCGCCCGCAGCGTCCCCAGCAGCGCCAGGAACGCCAGCAGATTGTCCGGCTCCAGCCCATCCAGGCGATGGCATGTGTTCGCAATCATTCGGCTTCCTCCGCTGTCCGCGCAGCGGCTTCCGAGGCGCGGTGATCCGCCAGCCGGACAATCGCCTCCAGCCGCGCCAGCTCCCAGGTCCCGTAGCGGGCTTTCAGCCGCGCGTACAGCGTCGCCCAGTCCAGCCCGTGCCAATTCCAGCCCAGCGACTGGGGACCGTGGCCAGGCGGCAGCTTCGCCGGCACATCCAGGTCAGGCAATTCCGGCAAGGCGCGGGGGCGGGCATCAGCCGGGTCCTGGTGCGGGAACAGCGGCCGTCCGTGGCCGTGATGCGTGCCGATCAGCCACAGCACAAGGGCGGGATCGTGTGCATCCTGCAGGCGGGGGGCCGCCTCGGCCAGCCGGACGGACAGCGCCTCGTGCCGCCAGCGTTCGGGCAGTTCGGTGCGGATCCCGCGCGGGATGGGACGGCCCGACTTGGCCAGAATGTCATCGGGTTGTGACAGGTCCGGCCCCAGCGGATCGTCGTAGTGCAACCAGGCCTGAAATCGCGCATCCGCCTTGCCCGTGTCATGCAGCAGCGCAGCCAGCGTGACATCCGCGATCATGTCGACAGGCAGTCCGGCTGCCTGGGCGAAACCACAGGCCATGTCTGCGACGGCCTGACAGTGCCCCACCAGCGGCTGCGCGAAGCCGGGCATCGATCCCCGGCCGTCATCCTCGCTGCAGGCGGAAGGATCGGCATCGCGCGACCTGCCGGCCAGTCCGCGTTCGGCGACGAAGACGATGCCGCGAGGCCGGCCATCCTCGTCGCGGCCATGCAGGTCCCGGAGCACCGCCACGCGGCCGCCCCGCGCCTCCTCCAGCCTGGCCAGGTCCGCCCGGATACCCTCTGCCATCGGCACCGCGCGCAACGCCGCGCACACATTCTTCCAGCCGGATGCCTCTGTCTCTGCCGCCACGGCGGCGAGGGATGGCAGGTCCTCCGGCTGGATCAGGCCAGGGGCGATCCGCACGGCGAAGCGGTTGCCGCGGAATGATGCGGCGGCCTCGGCGGCCACATCCGTGGCCGGGGCCGTGCTGTCCGGATTCCAGCCGAACGCATCCACGCCGCCCACAGCCGCCGGCACCACGATCGCATCACCCGGCTTGACCTCGCCGGCGTTCACCCAGTCCGACGCCTCGGTGTCGCCCTTCCAACGGAAAACGCGCCGAGATCGCCTGGCGTGACCGTCATCCTCATCGTCCGCCATAGCCCCGGCGGTATCGGCCAGGTCCCGCAAGGCGCGTCTGTCACCACGCAGCCAGCGTCGCACCACCCATAGCGGCAGTTCGATCGCCTCGGCAGCACGCGGTGGCACCAGCGACAGCAACCGGCGCACCGCGTCACCGGACTGGTGGTCCGGATCGATATCCGCCCGCCAGATCACCGAAATCGAATCGGCCTGCCGATCGCGGCCGTGCAGATACAATGACACATCCGGATCGGCGGCCGGGATGGGGGCCGTCTGACTGAGCAGGTCCAGATGCGCCGGCAGCAGAACGGGCGCCCCGGCGCGCGGTGACAGCACAGCGGGATCGAGCGTCATGGAAAATTCGTTGATTCCGAAACCAACCATCTTCACGCCGCGCTTACTATCCGGCCCCTTCGCCGCTTGCTGCAGGTGGGTCCAGGTTGCGGCGATCGCGCTACCATAGACGGCATCATTCGCACGGGACCTGGTGTCGGCAGAGAAACCGAGGATCGCGGCAAATGGTTGGATGGGGCGGCCGCCGCGGTTCAGACGCCCAAAGCGCTGGCGCAATGCATCCAGTGGCGCCGCCTCGGTGATCAGACCGTCCAGGTCGATATCGACGCCGGCTTCGATGCACTGTGTGGCTACAATGATCAGCGGCCGCGCGAGCGGTTGGGACCGGCGGGTGCGGATCGGGGCCAGGTCGGCGACCAGACCGTCGCGATCGACGGCGCGGGCTGGCCCGATCAACAGCATGGGCGCCGCTATGGTTCCGGACCTGATCTCCTCGGACCAGGTTGTGGACACCGCCTCGAACACGGCCCGCGCGCGGGCGACCCGATTGACCACGATGCCGATGGCCGGCGATCTATCCTGCTGGTGTGCAGTCCCGAAATGCCGCAACGCGTTACGCAACTCGCTGATCATTGCGGGTGTGCGATCATCAGCCTGGGTGGTCTGGACAGACGAATCGTCATCGCTTTTCCCCGCCGTCCCGTCAGCGGATTTCACCTCGATTAGCCGCGCCGGTTTTGCCGCGTCCATCCGAGCGCTCAATATCGGATGCGAATGATCTTCGGCGGACAGCGAGAACGCGTCGGCGGCCTGCTCGCCTGGTGTTGCGGTCAGCAACGCGCAGCCCCAGGGCGTCTCGCTGGCCTCTCGCCAGCGGCTCCCCTGATAGTGGCGCACCCAATCCAGGGTTTCACGAAATGGTTGCGCCAGATGGGCCTCGTCCAACAGGATCAGGCAGTCGGATCCGAACAGCCCCGCGTGTATGGGCTTCATCGAGTCGCTGACCCCATACCCGCGGAACAACAGGCGGGAACCGACCTGATCCACCGTCGAGCACAGCAAGGTCGGCTGCGCCGGTGTTCGCGCCCAGTCGGTCTCGCGTGGCAATCCGCCGCGCAGACGGGTCACCTTCAGGGGCGGACCATCGCCTGCCAGTTGGCGCAGACGGGCGGCGACGCGCGCGGTGGCATCGCCCGGCGGGTCGAGAAGCGCCTGTTCCAACCGTTGGGCCCGTTGGTGGGCATCATCCACGACCAGGCGGCGGTCGACGACGAACGCGACCCGCACCGGTGCGCGGCGCATCGGGGAACCGGCCTCTAGAGCCAGATGGAACAGCGCGATATCCAGAGCTGCCGTCTTGCCCGACCCGGTCGGAAGATCGAGCACGCTGGGCCATGTCCCGGTTCCGGCGATCCGTTCCAGCAGCCGGTGTTGCCAGGGAAACGGCGCGTCACCGTGGACTTCCTGAAAGAACGCGGGGAAATCATCCGACGTCAACATGATCGCCTCACGCTTCGAGGGCTTTGCACAGGCCCAGCCCCACAAACCGGCCAGCGCCGAGAATGACCGGACCGTCGATGGGCCGGTCGAACTCGATGACCGCATGGGTCAGTCGGCGGCTGGCCAGGGACGGCGGCACCCGCCAGCGCATCCAGCCGGGAGACCCCCCGGACGGATAGGCCGAGGGGACGCCTTCTGTGGCCGGATGCCTGTCGGCCATGATCCGGCATGGCTCCGGTAGGCCAATGCGCGAACAGGCCTGCGCGATCAACGTCGAAATCTCATCGATCTGCGCCGGACCGGTCTGCTTCAGGTGGCGGTCGAGAACGATCGGAGTCACGGTGGCGAAACGGGTCGCCGGTCTGGTGTACAGCTCAGGCTCCAGGGATCGACCGGACGCCTGGTGGGTTAGGACGAGATCGATGGCGAAGGAACCGGACACACCCGAGGCGCGACCGGCGCGGACGTTTATGACGCGCCGATCACCGCGCATCGGCGCGACGCTGCGCAAGGCGGTCCGGAACCCGGCGTCGTCGAGAAGGTTCGATCCGTCGGGCGGCACCAGCGCGAAACCCAGCACATGCCCATCCGAAAACGGGAAGCCGGCAAACGCGAGCGGTACGATCGCGAGGTGATGGTCGCGGGATGGTCGGCCGTCCGGTTCATGTCCGCTGACGATGGTGGGAACCGGTCGATCCCCGTAACCACTCAGCACGGTTGCGTGGATGGTCTTGGCGACCAAGGCAACTGCCCGGATATCGGGCATATCGCCGTCGACATGTTCCAGCAGCAGCCAGTTCCGGCTAAACGGGTTGGCCCGGCCAGGCAGAACGGTCCGCGGTTCCGTGCGGATGATCATCCCTGGCGATGGACGGGCATGCGGATAGGCGCGCCGCAGTTCCGCCAGGCGTCCCGGGTAGACCTGCCGCCCGGCCGGAGTGCCGGACAACGAGGCAGATTGGCGCCCTCGTGTGAAATGGCAGCGCGTCAGGCTGGAAGAGTGCCCGATATATGCCGTGTCGCGGGCCAGGCTTTGCAGGGCGGTGAAGGTTTCGTCGGTAACCGATTCATCCGGCCACACCAGACGGACGGTCGGGTCATGGGGCCGAACGGCGGGAAACCGTCGCGGCTGGCGTCCGCGGAACCGAGGGATGACGCCAGGCGCATGCGCATATGTGTGTGGCTGCATGGCCCGCGCACCG
>CAYZKM010000414.1:0-4849 GCA_964478525.1 uncultured Bifidobacterium sp. | reverse complement strand
CCGCACCCGACTTCGCCGCCGCGCTGGGTGGCGGGCTGGCGGGGGTGCGGATCGCGGTGCCGCGCAACTTCTTCGAGACCGACCTGACCTGTGAACCCGCGGTGCTGGCGGCGTTCAACGCGTCGCTGGAGGTGTTCCGGTCGCTGGGCGCGACGGTGACCGACATCGCGCTGCCGCCCCTGGGGCTGTTCACCGACATCAACGCGCTGATCACCGCGGCCGAGGCGTTCGCCATCCACGGCGAGTGGCTGCGCCGGACGCCGGCGCTGTATGGCGAGAAGGGCCGGCTGCGGATCATGGCGGGCGCCTTCGTCTCGGCCGAGACGCTGGTGAACGCGCATCGCGAACGCGCCCGCCTGGTGGGCGTGGTGGCGCAGGCGATGGAGACGGCGGACCTGCTGATGATGCCGACGCGCCAGATGGTGGCCCCGATCCTGGGCGGCTATGATTCCTCGGTCGGACCGTCGCTGACGCGCCCGTTCAACATGACGGGCTATCCGGCACTGTCGGTGTGCAACGGCTTCGCGGACAGCGGATTGCCGATCTCGTTGCAGATCGCCGGCCGTCCGTTCGAGGACCACCTGGTGCTGAAGGCCGGCGATGCCTTCGAGAAGGCCACCGGATATCGCAACATTCGCCCGACCCTGTCCGCCGCGATGGCGACGGCCGCCGACTGAGAAGGACCATCGATCATGGACGAGATCACATTCGCCGCGCGGGTCAGGGCTGCCGGGTTGACCCCGAAAGCCGAGGACATGGCGATGCTGGAGGCGCTGGTGAAGGACCTGGACCGCGCCGCCGCACTGGTGCGGGGCCCGCGACCGTATGCGGAGGAGCCGTTGAGCGCGTTCCGTCTGTCGAAGGCCTGACGCCCGGTGGCGTTGGGCGCGACACGTGGGCACGACACGTGTGAGGGCCGGGTCGTGGGTCGGTTTGAATCAGCCCGGAATTCAAACTGGCCCATTGTCCGTGCTTCGTCCTGCCATTCGCGACTATGATTTGCGGTGCCTCAATATGACCCAGGCACAGAACGCTCTGCGGTCCGACTTCGGCGTCGCCAGGAATTTCCTGATGGCCTCCTCTACCCGCGCGATGTCCGCTTCGACATCTGACTTCACAAGGCGTTTGCGAGGGTCATAGTCGGCGTCGTGTCGTTTCACCTGCATTTCAACAAACAGGCTGGCAAAGATGCTGAGATTTGAACCGGGTGGGTACTTCCTGCCTTGGATCGCCGCGTTGCATTGACCTTTTGCGTGCCCATGGTCCAGCGCCCGGTAGACCTGCTGCCAGGCATCACTGTTTCGAGCGACAGTGGTTGCCCCGATCAGGAGATCGGCGCATTCGCCCGCCAGGCAGTGAAAGAGAGCATAATAGCAGGCGCTTACCGCGCGCCTGCAACTGACCATCGTCGGCTTTCTCGTGTTCGAAGCGAGAAGAATCCTCGCAGTCTGGATGAGATCATGCGGCTTCAAGGTGAAGTTTTCCGGCTTCCCTCTCGGCAACGAAAGACATGACGGGGAAGCCCGCCGCCGCCACCTCGGCCAATTTCGGCTGCAGCAGAGAGGTGAAGCTTGCCAGGCGTGACGGGTCCAGCTGCTTCGGCTCGGACGCCATCACGACGGTGATGCGGAGGATGCTGTCACCATCGCTGTCTTTGTCGGGACGGATCACAACCTGGTTCACCCGCGCTTGCGGGAAGCTCTCGGTCAGCAGAGTCATCACGACCTTTTCAAGCCGATCGCGCACGTCGCTCCATCCTTGCATTGGTCGCGGTCCTCTCGCTCTCGGCCCGCTCTGCACTTGTTCAATCAGGGCGCCTCGCGGACATGGGTGCGCTGTCTGGCAAATGCATGTAGGCACGCACGGCAGCGAAGTCCAAGCCCAAACGCACATGGCGTTGTGACTCGGCAGGCCCGGTGAGAATAGTCTGTCGCGCTATCAGTGCCTTGGCTTAACGCTGACGCTGCTGGCCAAGACATGGGGCAAGCAATCAGCGACAGACCCGTATCGCGATCGTGCCGTGACGACTGCGATACGGGCTTGCGTGGCCGTCAGTGCTGCATGGTGGCCTTGCCGGCGGTCCTGGCCATGGCCGGCATGCGGGCGCCGGGGCGCAGGACCTGGCCGCGGATCTCCCCGCCCGGGTTCGCCGCGGTGTGCACGTTCACATACAGCATCCCCGCCTGCAGGTCCTTGATCTGCGCGTCTGTCAGCGTCACCGACCCGGTGGTCGGGCTGACCAGATCCTTGCCGATCGCCACGACGACACCGGCATTCGCCCCAGGCGCGGCCGGGCCGTGGAAATGGGCGGCCGTCGCCGGACCGCTCAGCCCGTGGAAGGTCAGCGTGTAGGTCAGCGTTTTCGTCGCCGTATCCAGCGTCCCCAGCAGATCGCCGAAGCCGGTCGAGGCGTTGGGCGGCACCTCGGACTTGGCGGTCAGGTTGGCGTGGAACTCGACGCTGGCCGCCGAGGCCGCGGTCGCGAAGCCGGCGAGGATGGCGGCAGCGAGCAATGATCTGCGAAACATGAGACCTCCCGTCATTCGAATCCCGGGCGGACGATTCCGCCTTCGGGCAGACAGATATGACGTTACGCACGCGCGTTCATTCCGGCGAGTCCCCCTGGCGGTGCATCCGGCACAGGCAGGGGCGGCTTGCCGAAGCGGGGTTCCGCCGGCACGCTCCCGCGATCGGAGGAGTTTCTGCCATGGCCATGCCGGTCGGTCCGGAAGTCGATACCACGCCGCGCCCGCTGCCCGTGCGGATGCCCATACGCGGGCAATACGTCGTGCTGGAACCGCTGCATGTGCGCCATGCGGCCGAGCTGTGGGGGGCCGCGCAGGGCGCGGATGACAGCTGGACCTATCTCGGCATGGGCCCGTTCGCCTCGGCCGAGGCGATGCGCCGGCAGGTGGCCGAGATGGGCAGCATGACGGACTACATGTATTGGGCGATCCGTCCGGTCGCGACCGGGGTGGCGTCGGGCTGGCTCGCGCTGCTGGACATCCAGCCCAGGGCGGCAACGATCGAGCTGGGCGGCATCTGGTTCAGCCCGCGGCTGCAGCGCACCCGGGCGGCGACCGAGGCGATCCACCTGATGCTGAAACTGGCCGCCGACGACCTCGGGTATCGGCGGCTGAGCTGGAAGTGCAACGCGCTGAACGCGCCGTCGAAGCGGGCGGCGGAACGGCTGGGCTTCACCTATGAAGGCCGGCTGCGCAAGCACATGGTCACCAAGGGACGCCAGCGTGACACCGATTACTACAGCATCACCGATGATGAATGGCCGCGCCGGCGCGATGCGCTGCTGGCCTGGCTGGATGCGGCGAACTTCGCCCCTGACGGCACCGCGCTGCGCGGCCTGGCCGAGATCCGCCAGGGCCTGCCGGACCGGTAGCACGGGGACCGGTAGCAGGGGGGACCGAAGCGGCGCCTGGCCGCGGTGTTGCAAACCGGGACACTACTCTCGTTGCGCGCGGTGCGGTCCGTATCATAGAAGTTGCGACAAGGTCGGTGGGTTGCCGTCGAACGGGCCTGATCTGAGTTTGGGGGTTATTTGAATGCCGAAGCACAAGGCCGCGCGCGGATGCCGGCTCGCCACCGGTCTGGCCGCCGGGTTCCTGCTGATGATGGCGGGCTGCAAGCCGACCAACCAGTTTTCACCTCCGCCCCCGCCCAAGGTGACCGTCGCCCCGCCGCTGGCCCAGAAGGTGACGCGCTATGTCGAGGCGACCGGCAACCTCGCCCCGGTCAACCAGGTCGACCTGGTGGCCCGCATCAACGGCTTCCTGCAGGGCATCGGCTATACCGACGGCGCGATGGTGAAGAAGGGCACCAACCTGTTCACCGTGGAACCGCGCCCGTACCTGATGAAGCTGCAGCAGGCGCAGGCGTCGCAGGCCGCGACCGCCGCCGATCTGAAGCAGGCCGAGGACGAGTATTACCGCCAGTCGACCCTGGGCAAGCAGGATTTCGCGTCCCAGTCCAAGGTGGACGAGGCGCTGGCCAAGCGTGACTCGACCCGCGCGAACCTGCAGCAGGCCGAGGCCAATACCGAGGAAGCGGCGATCCAGTACACCTACACCCAGGTGAACGCGCCCTTCGACGGCCGCGTCACCGCGCATCTGGTCTCGGTCGGGGAATATGTCGGCGGCACCACGCCGACCAAGCTGGCGACCATCGTGCAGATGGACCCGATCTGGGTGAACTTCTCGATCAGCGAGCAGGACGTGCTGCGCATCCGCGACTCCCTGGCCAAGCGCGGCATGAAGATCACGCCGGAAACGGTCATCCCGGTCGAGGTCGGGCTGCAGACCGAGAACGGCTACAGCCATGCCGGCAAGATCGATTACATCGCGCCGAACGTCGACCAGAAGACCGGCACGCTGTCGCTGCGCGGCGTGCTGAAGAACGACCAGGTCCAGCTTCTGCCGGGCTATTTCGCGCGGGTGCGGGTGCCGATCGAGGAGAATATCGACGCTCTTCTGGTCCCCGACGTCGCCATCGGCACCGATCAGCTGGGCAGCTACCTGCTGGTGGTCAACGACCAGGGCGTGGTGGAACAGCGGCGCGTCACCACCGGCGGCCTGGTCGGCGCGAACCGCGTGGTGGAGACCGGGCTGACCCCCGCCGACAAGGTCATCGTCAACGGCACGCAGCGCGCGGTGCCCGGACAGAAGGTCACGATCGAGCCCGCACAGCCCGCCAAGGCGGGCTGAACGGTCATGATCTCCAAATTCTTCATCAACCGCCCGGTCCTGGCCAATGTGCTGGCGATCGGGATGGTGCTGCTGGTCGGGGTGTGGATCCTGAAGCTTCCGGTCGCGCATTATCACACTTGCGTACCGGC
>CAYZKM010000413.1:0-4853 GCA_964478525.1 uncultured Bifidobacterium sp. | reverse complement strand
GGGATATCGTCGATGCGGGCCTGCTGGAGGGCGTCCAGGTGCGTGACGGCCTGGTGCACGCGACGCTGCTGACCGATCGCGCCCGCGCCGCGGCGATGGAGCCGGTGCGCCGCCAGGCCGAGGCGCTGCTGGGCCGCCAGCCCGGCGTGACCAACGCGACCGTGGTGCTGACCGCCCACAAGCCGCCACCCCCCGCCCCGCCGCGCGGCGGACACGGTCCCGCCCACGGCCACGGCCATGGTCCGGCGGGTGGGCCGGCGAAGGCGCCGCTGCTGCTGCCCGAGGTCAAGGCGATCGTCGCCGTCGCCTCCGGCAAGGGCGGCGTCGGCAAATCCACCGTCGCGGTGAACCTGGCGGTGTCGCTGGCGCGCCAGGGCCTGAAGACCGGGCTGCTGGATGCCGACATCTATGGGCCCAGCCTGCCGCGGATGGTCGGCGTCAGCCGCAAGCCCGAGGTGAAGGGCGACAAGATGATCCCGCTGCAGGCCTGGGGCCTGTCCTGCATGTCGATCGGGTTCCTGGTGGACGAGGAGACCCCGATGATCTGGCGCGGCCCGATGGTGATGGGCGCGCTGGAGCAGATGATGGGCCAGGTCGCCTGGGGCGCGCTGGATATCCTGGTCGTGGACATGCCGCCCGGCACCGGTGATGCGCAGCTGACCATGGCGCAGCGCGTCGCCCTGACCGGGGCGGTGATCGTGTCCACCCCGCAGGACATCGCCCTGATCGACGCCCGCCGCGGCGTGAAGATGTTCGAGAAGACGCAGGTGCCGGTGCTGGGCATGGTCGAGAACATGAGCTTCTTCTGCTGCCCCAACTGTGGCCATCGGTCCGACATCTTCGGCCATGGCGGCGCGCGGCAGGAGGCGCGGAAGCTGGGCACCGAGTTCCTGGGCGAGATCCCGCTGCTGCTGGATATCCGCACCGCCGCCGATGCCGGCACGCCGATCGCGGCCTCCGCCCCCGACAGCGACGCCGCCCAGGCCTATGCCGCGCTCGCGCGCCGGGTCTGGGAGAAGGTCGGCGGCGCGGCGCGCGGGGCCGGGCCGCGGATCGTGATGGACTGATCGGGGCGGGCAGGTCCGCGGCGCGGTCTGCCGGCACGCCCGGGGGTTACTGGCCCAGGCGCTGCAGGATGGCCGGCACGTGGACCTGGTCGCCCTTGTAGTTCCCGGTCAGCGCATACATCACCAGGTTCACGCCGAAGCGGTAGGCCAGCACGCGCTGGCGCTGCCCGCCGGGGATCGCGGCATAGGGGTTGCGTCCCGCGGCATCCACCGCCCACGCGCCCGCCCAGTCATGACCGCCGATGATCACCGGGCTGACGCTGTCATTCGCCCGGTCCTGGTCGCGCTGCGCCCACACGGTCTCGCCGGTGAACCGCCCGGGGAAGTCCGACAGCAGGTAGAAGGCGCGGGCCAGCACATGCTCGGTCGTCAGCGGCGCCAGCGGCGGGATCGTCAGGCCCTGCGCGGCGCGGCGCAGGGCCACATCGGTGCCCGGCGCGAAGCCGGCGCCCGATCCGGAATCCCGCGTGTCGATCAGGATGATGCCGCCGCGCGCCATGAACGTGTTCAGCGCCGCCGCCGCCGCGGGCGACAGCGCCGGTGTCTCGGCGGTGATCGGCCAGTACAGCAGCGGATAGACGCTCAGGTCCGATTTGCCGGGCTCCACGGCATCGGGCGGGGCCAGGGCGGCTGATGTGCGCCGGTTGACGTATTCCGACAGCCCTTCCAGCCCGGCGCGGCTGATCTGATCGATCTGCGCGTCGCCCGACAGGATATAGGCCAGGCGTGGGCTCAGCGCGGGGTTGGGCGATACCGGCGGGGCGGACTGGCTCTGGAACGGACCGGGCAGCTGCGCCAGCGCCGGCAACGGCGCCAGCACGGCCAGGGCCAGCACCGTCGCCACCGCGCGCGCCCGCAGCAACCCGCGCAGGCCCAGCGCGATCACCATGTCGGCCATCAGCAGCAGGATCGCCGCCGCCAGCAGCCAGGGGCCCAGCTCGCGCTCGGGCGGGCGGTTCACCAGCGGCTCGATCGTGGCATCCGCCACCAGCGGCGCGGCGGCGGGGGGCGGCAGCACGGACCCGACATTCAGCGACCGGCGGGCGGCTTCCGGCCCGTACAGCCCCGGCGGATGGCGCGGCGATGTCGCGACGCGGGTGAATGCCTCGGCCGCCAGCGCGGTGGCGGCGGATTGTGGCGGCGACAGCGTGCCGAACCCGTCCAGCACCTCGACCGGCGCCAGCAATGTGCCGTCGGCGGCGGTCGCCACCCCGGCGGATTGCGACACCAGGCGGCGCAGCATGTCCACGAACAGGCCCGACAGCGCCAGGTTCGACCAGTCGGCGTTGGCGGTGACATGGAACAGCACGATCCGCCCGGCACCGCGCACGGCCTGCGTCACCAGCGGGGTGCCGTCGACCAGCTGCGCCCAGGTATGGGTGGACAGATCGGCGCTTGGTTCCGCCAGCACCTGCCGCGTCACCTTCACATCGGGCGGCACCGCCATCCCGGCAAACGGCGAGGCCGGCGGGAACGGCGCCAGGCCGGCCGGCTCGCTCCAGGACAGGGCGCCGCCCAGCTGGCGGTCGCCGTCCAGCAGATGCACCGGCATCAGCGTGTCGGCGGCCCCGGCCGGGGCGTCGGCGGTGCGCGGCCCGGCGAAGCGGATCAGCAGGCCGCCCTTCTCGATCCAGGCGGTCAGCGCGTCGCGTTCCGGGCCGGCGGGCAGCGGCCGGTCGGCCAGGATCAGCACCGAGATATCCCGTTTCAGCAGCGTCGCCACATCGCCGTCGCGCAGCTCCGCATAGGGCGCCAGGGCGCGGCGCAGGTAATAGAGCATGCCGGTGAAGGGCGAATCCTTCGCCGTCTCGTCCCCGGTCAGCAGCCCGACCGGGCGGCGGCGCCAGCGCTCGTCCAGCAGGATGATCGACGCGGCGGCAGGCGGGCCTTCCAGCACCAGGCGGCTGAGCCGGTTGCGCAGTTCCGGCGGCAGCGGGATGCCGGCCGATCCGTCGCCCGCCCCGGCGGCGATCGGGATCACGGCGCGGGCCAGGGTGCGGCCGTCGCCCGCCTGCGCCAGCACCGCGACCTGGGTATCCGCCGGCTGCGGCACCTGCGCGACGCGGGCCACCAGACGTTCGGCCTCGCTGTCCGGGTTCAGCAGCACGCGGCCCGGCAGGGCGCCGCAGCAGATCTCGGTGACCGCGCCGACCTTGGACAGGGCCGCGGCAAAGGTGTCGAACCCGCCGCCATGCGTCAGCCCGTCCGCGACATACACGACCGAGGTCGCCGGCGGCGTCCACCCGTTCAGCGCCGCCGCCGCGCCGGCGCGGTCGGGTGCCCAGGGGTGCGGATACAGGGCCGCCAGGCGGGCGCGCAGTTCGGCGACGGTCATCGGGCCCAGGATGCGGGGTGCCTCGCCGGCGCCGTCGGGCGCGGTCGCCAGCAGCGCGACCGCTCGCCCGGCGCGGGCGGCACGATCCAGCGCCGACCCGGCGGCCTCCATCCGGCGCGGCCATTCAGCGGCGGCGGCCCAGCCATTGTCGATCACCACCAGCACCGGCCCACCGCCCGCCAGCGATCCGCCGGCATCCAGCACCGGGCGGGCCAGCGCCACGATCACCAGGCCGGCGGTGACCAGGCGCAGCAGCAGCAGCCACCAGGGCGTGCGGGCCGGGGTCTCCTCGGTGGCGCGCAGGCCCAGCAGCAGGCGGATGGCGGGGAAATTCTCCCGCCGCGGGGCCGGCGGCGTGACGCGCAGCAGCCACCACAGCAGCGGCAGGGCAACCAGGGCGGCCAGCACCCAGGGGGCGGCGAAGATCATCGCACCCCCAACGCGTTGTACATCGTCAGCAGCGCGGTCTCGGGCGGCTGGTCGGTGCGGTGGACGCCAAAGCCGAAGCCGGCGGCCGAGCAGAGGGCGGCCAGGCCGTCCTGCTGGGCGCGCAGGCGGTCGAGATAGGCGTCGCGGACGTTCTCGACGCGCGGGATCAGCGCCTCGCCGTCGTGTTCCAGCCCCTGGAAGCGGATGCGCCCGGCATAGGGCAGCAGCACCTCGGCCGGGTCCAGGATCTGCAGCAGATGGCCGCGCACCGGGATCGCCGCCAGGCCGCCGATCAGGGCGTGGATATCGTCCAGCGGCGAGAGGAAGTCGCTGAACAGCACCACGGTGGCGTGGCGTGGCAGGTTGACGCGTGGCGGCAGGCCGGCGTCGCTGTCCTCGGCGTCCAGGTCGATGGCCAGCCGATCGAGCCCGGTGCGGCCCGACACCGGGCGCGCGCCGTCCTTCATCAGCAGCACGCGTTCCCCGCCGCGCAGCAGCAGCGAGCCGAGGGCCAGCAGCAGCAGGCTGGCGCGGTCGCGCTTCTCGGTCGCCGAGTCGCGGGAATGCCAGCGCATCGACGCCGAGGCATCGCGCCAGACGCACACGGTCTGGGCGGCTTCCCATTCGGTTTCGCGCACGAACCACCCGTCCGGCGCGGGGCGGCCGGATTTCGCCGATTGGCGCCAGTCGATACGGCTGATGGCGTCGCCGGCCACGAAGCGGCGGAACTGCCAGAAGCTGTCGCCCTGCCCGACCCGGCGGCGGCCATGCACCCCCTGCGCGACGGTCGAGGCAACCCGGTCCGCCGCGATCAGCAGCGGCGGCAGGCGGACGGCGAGCGCCTCGGCCCGCCGTGCCGCGATGCCCGGGGCGGGCGCGTCAGCCAAGGGTCTCCACCAGCCGGTCGATCACGTCGGGCAGGCGGACGCCATCGGCGCGGGCCGAGAAACTGAGCGCCATGCGAGGGCGCAGCACCGGCCGCGCCAAAGCCGCCACATCGTCGATGCTCGGCGCCAGCCGCC
>CAYZKM010000412.1:0-4853 GCA_964478525.1 uncultured Bifidobacterium sp. | reverse complement strand
TGACCTTCGCGCTGATCCTGCTGTTCGAGGAAGCCCGCGCCGCCCTGGTCGACAACCAGTTCCACAGTGTCGCGGTGCCGGCATTGCTGGACTTCCCGGTGCCGGTGGTGGGTGGCTTCGCCTACTCCGCCTATCGCCTGGCCGTGCTGGCGGTGTGCCTGGCCGTCGCCGCCGCGATGGTCGGCTTCGTGGAGCGCACCCGCATCGGCGCCTCGATCCGCGCCGCGGCCGAGAACCCCGAGATGGTCACCGCCCTGGGCCTGGACGCACGCCGTATCCACACCCTGGTGTTCGCCGCCGGGACCGCGCTGGCGATGCTGGCCGGCGCGCTGGCCGCCCCGCTGCAATCGGTCTACCCCGGCATGGGCGACGGCTTCCTGATCCTGTCCTTCGTTGTCGTCGTCATCGGCGGGCTCGGCTCGATCGGGGGAGCCTTCTGGTCGGCCCTGCTGATCGGGCTGATCGACACGCTGGGCAAGGCCTATGCGCCACAACTCGCCGGCCTGGCCGTGTGCGGCATGATGGCCGTGGTGCTGCTGTGGCGCCCCACCGGGCTGTTCGGCCGCGCATGAGAAGCGCCGGTTTCACGGGGAACCTGATCCTGGCCGCCGCCGCCGCACTGATCGCGTCGATGCCGTTCTGGGCGTCGGGCTATCACATGCAGCTGGCCTCGACCGCGCTGATCGGCGCGATGTTCGCGCTCAGCCTGCAATTGCTGGTGGGCGCGACGGGCCTGGTCAGCCTGGGCCACGCGGCGTTCTTCGGCATCGGCGCCTATACGGTCCACCTGCTGGGCCAGGCGCTGGGATCCGCCCCGCCGGTGGCGCTGTCGCTGCCCGCCGCCGCGCTGTCCGCCGGGGTCGTGGCGATGGCGGTCGGCGCCCTGGCGCTGCGGACCGCCGGCTTCTTCTTCCTGATGACCACGCTGGCCTTCGGGCAGATGCTGTTCTTCCTGTTCCATGACACGCCGCTGGGCGGCGGCATGGACGGGGTGTTCATCCAGCGCCCGGACCTGGTCTGGCCGGTGCCCAAGGCAGCCCGCCCGATGGTGTTCCTGCTGGTGAACCTGGGTGTACTGTCGGCGATGTATGCCGGGCTGTGGCTGCTGATGCGGACCATGTTCGGCCATGCCCTGCTGGGCATCCGCGCCAACGAACACCGCATGCGCGCCACCGGCCACGACGTCCGGCGCCTGAAACTGGCCGCCTTCATCATCGCCGGCGCGCTGGCCGGCATCGCCGGTCACATGGCCGCCCTGACCGATGCCTTCGTCACCCCCGACCTTCTGGGCTGGCACCGCTCGGCCGAGGCCCTGCTGATGGTGCTGCTGGGCGGGATCGGCGCGCTGCACGGTCCGATCCTGGGCGCCTTCGCCCTGACCGCGATCCAGGAGCTGGGCCAGATGCTGACCGAACGCCAGCGCCTGGTGGAAGGCGTGGCCATTCTGCTGGCGGTACTGGTGCTGCGCCACGGCCTGGCCGGGCGCGGCCGATGACCATCGCGCTGCGCACCACGGGGCTGACACGGCGCTTCGGCGGTATTGTCGCGGTGTCGGACGTGTCGCTGCAGCTGGACATGCACAGCCTGCACGCCGTGATCGGCCCGAACGGCGCCGGCAAAAGCACGCTGGTCAACCTGCTGTTCGGCGAGATCGCCCCCACCGAGGGCCGCATCTGGTTCGGCGACGTCGACGTGACGGGCCGGCCGGAATGGTGGCGCGCCCGCGCCGGCATCGGCCGCACCTTCCAGCGCACCACCGTGATGCGCGAGATGACCGTGCTGGAGAATGCCAGGCTGGCCGCGCAGGCCGCCATGGTGCGCGGCCTGGGGCTGCTGCGCGCGCCGTCCCGCGCACCCGGCGTGACCGAAGCGGCGTGGCAGGCGCTGGTCCGCGTCGGACTGGACAGCCAGGCCGCGACCGTCGCCGGCACCATGAGCCATGGCAGCCTGCGCCTGCTGGAAATCGCCATCGCCCTGGCCGGGCAGGGGCGTGTGCTGCTGCTGGACGAACCGCTGGCCGGCCTGGGCTCCGAGGAAACCCGCCCGGTTGCCACGCTGCTGGCCAGCCTGGCGCGCAGCCATGCCGTGCTGCTGATCGAGCACGACATGGATGTGGTGTTCTCGGTGGCCGACACCATCACCGTGATGGTGGAGGGCCGGGTCCTGACCGCCGGCTCGCCCGAGGAGATCAAAGCGTCACGGGCGGTGCAGGATGCCTATCTGGGCCGCCCGGACGCTACAGCTTGAAGCGAATGCCGACCAGGCCGGCGGGGCCGGGGATCTGGAACCCGTTCACCGATTCGAACTTGGAATGGAAGATGTTCCAGGTGTTCACATAGACCTGCGCCCGCGGTGTCACGTCGTAGGTGGCGGCCAGCTTCGCCACCAGGCCCTGCGGCGAGGTGCCATAGCCGGTGCCGAAGCTGGCGTTGTCATACACGAAGTCGCGGAACGCCCCGGTATAGGTCAGCTGCGGCACGATCCGCAGCCCCTCGATCGGCGTGATCGTCATGTCGACGGATGCCGTGTTCGGCGGCCGGCGCAGCAGCATCGTGCCGACCGCCGGCGATGCCCCGATGGCCAGCGTGTCGGTATAGGTATAGGTCGCGTGCACCAGCAGCCAGGATGCGACCCGCATCGTCAATTCGGTCTCGACACCCTGTACATGGGCCGATCCGATGTTGACGGATGTGTAGACGGGTGCGAAGACGGTGGTGATCAGGTTCTGCACCTGCTGGTTGAAATACGTCGCGCTGAACTTCAGGAAGTCGTCGCGCCCGAACGCCGGCAGGGTGCTGGTGAACCCAAGCTCCCACCCCTGCGAGCGTTCCGGGGCCAGGAACCGGTTGCCGACATAGCCGAACGAGTCGATGCCATAGCGGTCGAACAGCGACGGCGCGCGGAACGCCGTGCCATAGGCGGCCTTGAAGTTGGTGTTGATCTCGGGCACCTGCAGCACCGCGCCCAGGCGCCAGGTGGTGGGCGTGCTGCCGGCCACCCAGTCCTGCCGCAGCTGCCCGGTCACGTCCACGCGGTTCCACAGCGTGGTCTGCGCGCCCAGATACAGCGCGTTGTCCGTCATCGACGCATTTGCCGCCTGGTTGAAGGGCGATCCGGCGAAATCGTTGGTGGCGGTGACGTTGATCGAATCGGCGGTGTACTCATAGCCGAATGTCAGGGCGGTACCGGTCATCGCCGGCACCTTCAGCACGTCGTCCAGGTGAACCGTGTTGTTCCACTGGATATCGGTGCGATAGGAGTTGTACCGCCCGTCCGAGGACGTCAGGTTCGGATCGTTCAGGTCCAGCGGCTGCTTGTAGTGACGCCCGTCCTGCAGGCGGCCGATGAACAGCCCGGTTTCGTACATACCGTCGAACAGCTTCGACGTCACCCCGATGCGACCCAGGAACGATTCGGCCGATCCCGAGGAATTGGCCGTGTCATAGGTGGGGAAGCCCAGATTGTTGAACCCGAACAGCGCCTGTCGCCCGCGCAGGAACAGCGACAGCCGTGTGCCGTCGACAGGGGAGTAGCCCAGGTTCATCGTCGCGACGCGGTCGCGGAAGCCCTGCGGCGTGCCGGTATAGACGCTCATGCGCTGCGGGATCGCGTCATAGCCGCGCTGCGACTGCGATTCGACGGTGAAGGCATAGTCGAAACGATCCTGCACCCCCGATGCGACGATGCTGCCACGCAGCAGCGCCGGCGCGCCGCCCGACAGGTCGCCCTCCAGGTGGAAGCCCTGCTGCGTGCCGCGGCGGGAGATCAGGTTGATCACGCCGCCGATGGCGCCCGAGCCGTACAGGGCGGCCATCGGCCCGCGAATCACCTCGATCCGCTCGATGTCGGACAGCGTATCGACGCCGAAATTGAACGCACCCGTCGCTTCCGACGGGTCGTTGATGGGCATGCCGTCGCGCAGCACCAGCACGTGGTTGGAATTGGTGCCGCGCACGAAGACGCTGGCCTGCCCGCCCGGGCCGCCGGCGGGGCTGACACGGATGCCGGGGATGTCGGACAGCGCGCCGACCAGGGTGTTGAAGCCGTGATCCTCGATCATCTGCCGGGTGATCACGCTGACACCGGCGGGAATGCGTTCCACCTCGGTCGGCACGCGGGTCGCGGTCACGACGATGTCGGGAATGATCACCTCGGGTTCCGCCGCCCAGGCGGGGACACCGAGGGCTGGGATACAGATTGTGCTTGCCAGCAGCGCCAGGGTCTTGCGCATGCGGGTCCTCCATCGACCAGTGAGTCGACAGCCCGCCTGCGGGTTTCTCCCCGCTGCATCGGTGCACCCCGCCCCATGCGCGCGCGCAGTCTCGACGTCGGCCGGTCTCCTGGCTTGTCGGGTCGTCGCGCTTGCCCGCCTTCTCGCCTTGCGGCAATGGCTGTGTGGGCCCGTGCTCACCGACTACAGTTGCGGGGGCAGCCGCTTTCGCGTTCCCGTTTCAGCCCTTGCGGGCCACCGTCGTCTGACGGAAGAGTAACGCAACCGAGTGAGTCCGCAATGCTGAAAACGATCCAGTTCGACCCTTCCGCCCCCGCCCCGCTGGACGGCCTGCGGGTTGTCGACGTGTCCCGCCTGGTGGCCGGCAACATGGTCAGCCTGCAATTGGCCGACCAGGGTGCCGAGGTGATCAAGATCGAGGACCCCAAGGTCGGCGATCCGCTGCGCGCCTGGCGCACCAACGGCCTGTCGCTGCACTGGAAAGTGTATGCCCGTAACAAGAAAAGCCTGGCGATCAACCTGCGTCCGCAAGCCGGGCGCGATGCGCTGGCCGACCTGCTGGCGACCAGCCATGTGTTCATCGAGAACTACCGCCCCGGCACGCTGGAGGAGATGGGGATCG
>CAYZKM010000411.1:0-4855 GCA_964478525.1 uncultured Bifidobacterium sp. | reverse complement strand
GGCCGACCGGCAGCGGCAAGACCACGACGCTATATGCCGCGCTGACCGAGTTGAACTCTCCGGAATCGAAGATCCTGACAGCCGAGGATCCGGTCGAGTACGTGCTGGCCGGCGTCAACCAGGTGCAGATGAAACCGGATATCGGGCTGGATTTCGCCACCGCCCTGCGCAGCTTCCTGCGCCAGGATCCCGATATCATGATGATCGGCGAAATCCGTGACCTGGAAACCGCGCAGATCGCGGTGCAGGCTGCGCTGACCGGGCATCTGGTGCTGTCGACCGTCCATACAAATGATGCCGCCAGCGCGATGACGCGCCTGCTGGACATGGGGATCGAGCACTATCTGCTGACCTCCACCATCAATGCGGTACTGGCGCAGCGCCTGGTGCGGCGGCTGTGCGCATCATGCCGCGCGCCCTACGACCCTGCGCCGGAACTGGTCTCGCGGCTGGATCTGCGGCAGGCGGGTGGCGACGGCCCGTTGCATCTGTATCGACCGACGGGATGCGAGGCCTGTGGCGGCAGCGGCTATAACGGCCGTACGATGATCCTGGAACTGATGGTGACCACCGACGCCATCCGCGCGCTGGTGCTGAAGCGGGCGGAAGCGCGGGAGATTCAGGCCATGGCGGTGCGTGACGGCATGCAGACGATGTATGTGCACGGATTGCGCAAGGCATTGGCCGGCATCACGACGATCGAGGAAATACTCCGCGTCACGCGCGACGTCTGACCGCCATGCCACGCTTCGATTACCGGGCGCTGTCGGCCAGTGGCGAGATCGTTTCAGGGGAAATCGACGGACCTGACGTGAAGACCGTGCTGGCACGTCTGAACGAACAGGCGTTGCTGCCGATCCATGCGACCGAGAAGCGCCCCGCCTCGGGCCTGAACCTGGAGCTGAGTTTCGGCGCCAGCGGCTTCCCCCAGGGCGGGTTGCCGCTGTTCATGCAGCAGCTCACGCGCCTGTTGAAGGCCAGCCTGCCGCTGGATCGCGCGCTGGAGATCCTGACGACGCTGATGGAGGACAAGCGGTCGCGCCGGATCGTGCAGCGATTGCTGGACCGCGTGCGCGACGGCTCCAGCCTGGCCGAGGCGATGACAGCCGAGGACAAGGTGTTTCCCAGCCTGTGCATCAGCATGGTGCGCGCCGGAGAGGAAGGTGGCGCGCTGCGCCCGGTCCTGACGCGTGTCGCGGAGTTCCTGATCCGGTCGGAAGCGATCCGCCAGAAGGTCGTGTCCGCCATGATCTACCCGGCGATCCTGACCATCGTGGCGACGGGATCGGTGGTGCTGATCCTGACGATGGTCCTGCCGCAATTCGAAACGATGTTCCTGGATGCCGGTCCGCGGCTGCCCGCCACCACGCGCCTGGTGATGGATGCCAGCAGGTTCCTGCGCGAGGATTGGTGGGCGATGCTGCTGGGTATCGGCATCGTCGCCGCCGTCCTGCAATGGGCGGCGCGCCGGCCATCCGTGGCCGCGATGCGGGATCGGCTGGTATTGAAGCTGCCGCTGATGGGATCGCTGGTGCAGCGGTTCGAGATCGCGCGCTTCAGCCGCAGCCTGGGTGTCCTGCTGGCCAACGGCGTGCCGGCGGCGCGCGCGCTGGCCCTGGCGGGCGCGACCGTCAGCAACCGCGTCTTTGTCGCAGCCATCGAGACATTGTCTGTCCGCTTCAAGGAAGGCCAGGGCCTGGCACGATCCCTGGAGGAGACCGGCTGTTTCCCGATCCTGTCCACGCAGCTGATCAACATCGGCGAAGAAACCGGCCGGCTGGAGGAGATGCTGCAGGAACTGGCGGAAATCTACGAACAGGAGGTCGAGCGCGCGCTGGAACGGCTGTTGGCCCTGCTGGTTCCCGGCATCACCGTCATCATGGGCGTGATCGTCGCGCTGATCATGGCCGCGGTCATGACCGCGATGGTCAGCATCAATGAACTGGTCGCCTGACGCCATGGACGGCCGCGTT
The DNA here is from genome assembly GCA_964478525.1 of uncultured Bifidobacterium sp. Lineage (GTDB taxonomy): Bacteria > Pseudomonadota > Alphaproteobacteria > Acetobacterales > Acetobacteraceae > Rhodopila. The sequence goes on along the minus strand of CAYZKM010000411.1, from coordinate 2,882 downwards.
GCCGACCGGGGCTTCACGATCCTGGAAATGCTGGTTGTGTTGACGATCGTCGGGCTGATGATGACGATCGCCCCCGCTGTCGTCTCCGGCCTGGATGGCAGCCGCCTGCGGGCAGCGTCCTTCGACCTTGTGGCCCGCCTGCGGGAAGCGCGCAGCCTGGCCGAAAGTCGCGCGACAGCGATGGACGTGGTGTTCGATCTGGACCGGCGCGGCACGATCGTGTCGTCTGACAGCATATTCCGGCCCTTGCCGGCGATCGTCGATCGTATCGAGATATTCCCCGCCGGCCTGGTCGATGACCGGCGCATCGCCCGTCTGCGATTCATGCCTGATGGCACTGCATCTTCCGCCCGGATCGAATTGCGGCGCGGGCGGCTGACCGCGGTCGTGATTGTGGACTGGCTCACCGGCCGGATCTGGCGCGATGGCTAGCGGATCGGCCACCGACCGCGCCGCCGGCTTCATGCTGGTGGAGGTGGTGGTCGCCCTCGCGATCGTTGCGATGGCGTTTGGTTACGCGTTTCCCAGCCTGTCCGGTGCGCTGGATCGCCTGGGCCGCGACGGCAACAACGCGCGCGCCGTGTCGCTGGCGCAGTCGACATTGTCCCGCGTCGGTCATGACATCCCGTTGCGGACCGGCGATGCCTCGGGTTCCACCGAGGGTGGCTTTACCTGGCAGGTCGCGATGACGCCCTATCTGCCGATCGTCCTGCCGCCCGCGCGCGGCGTCGCGGGCTATGTGGTGCAGGTGCGGGTATCGTGGCGCGAACGCGGCAACCCGCGAGACGTGTCCATCAGCACGGTCCGGCTGGGTTTCCCGGGGCGCGGATCATGACCGTGGCGCGCCACCGCGAGTCCGGCGTGACGCTGATCGAGGTCCTGATCGCCGTCACCTTGCTGGCGATGCTGGCGACGCTGATCGCGAACGGCACGCGCCTGACCGCGCGCGCCTGGAACACGGCCGAACTGCGCACCGCTGATGCCGACGATCTGGACGCCATCCAAGGCTTCCTGCGCCGCACCATCACCGCCGCGCGGCCTTCTTTCGCGTCGGCCGATCCAACGAATGGCACGATCGTCTTCGCCGGCACGGCTGACCGGCTGACCGTGGTCGCACCGCGCCCTGGCCTGGTCGACGGGGATGGCGCATGGATGCGGATGACGTTCTTCGTCGCGCCCGCCGCCCGGTCCCGGGCCTTGCAACTGTCCTGGCAAGCCGACGCCCCCGCTGTCGTGGGCGGGACGACCTCGCCGATGGTCCTGCTGGATCATGTCGCCGCCGTGCGTTTTCGCTACTTCGGCCGCCCGTCCATCGATACGCCGGCGGCATGGTTTGATGCCTGGAGCGGGGGGGCGGTGCTGCCCGAGCTGATCAGCATCGACATCCAGCGCGACAGCTCGGCCCGTCCCGCCTGGCCCGTGCAGATTGTTGAGACGCGTGCGACAACCAATTCGGGTTGCATCTATGCGCCGCGCCGTGCTGATTGCCAGCGAGCGCGACGATGATGGATCGAATTCAAAGCCTGGGGCAGGCCGTGGCGACATCGCTGCGGCAGGGCTTCGAGTGGTGGATTGGCGAACTCGCGGCCATGTCGCCATGGCGGTTCGGCGCCAAGACCGCGGACGCGCCCGTCGTTCTGCACGTTGCCGGCAGCGGCGCCACACTGGTGCTGAACCGTCGCGGCGGCGGCGAACCCCAGCGCCTTCCTGTCGGCGCGCTCGACGACGAAGCCCACATCAACCGCCTGCGTTCGGCTGTCAGGTCCCGCCGGCGCGGGCAGGATGTCGTCATACGGCTGGATCCGTCGCTGGTGCTGGAAACCGAAATCGCGTTGCCGTTCGGCGCGGAAGCCGCGCTGCGGCCGATCCTGACCAACCAGCTGGAACGGTTGGTGCCGCTGTCAGCGGAGGAGGTGGAGTTTGCCTACTCGGTCGCTCCGCGCACGCCTGCGTCGAAAACTCTGCGTGTTCATCTGACGATCGCGACGCGGGCGGTGCTGGACAGTGCCACGCAGACCGCGCGTGTTCTCGGCCTGGCTCCGCGGCGGATCGTGGTGCCGAGCGGGGCGCCGTGGGATGATGGAATGACCGTGTTGCGGCGGGCGGGTGCGAGCGAGCAGATCTCGCCTGGTCAGCGCCGGCTGTACCGCGTGCTGGAAGTGGCCGCCGTGCTGCTGCTGCTTGCCGGCTATGGCCTGTATCTGAACCGGCTTGACACCGTCATCGCGGACCTGCAGGACGACGCCCAGCAAAAGACGCGCCTCGCGGCCGCCGCGCGCGCGCTTGGACGGCAGCAGCAGCAGACCGAGGGCGTGCTGGACATGCTGCAGAAGCGGCAGCGGGATCGCACGCCACTGATGGTGCTGAACGGCATTACCGACCTGATCCCGCTGGATAGTTGGCTGCTGCAACTGACAGTGCGCGGACGCGATGTGGAGATTACCGGCTTCTCGCCGCGCGTCGCCGACATCATCACGCGGGTCGAGAACAGCGACCTGTTCACTGGCCCGCGATTCCGTTCCCCGGTCACGCTGTCGCCCGACGGCAAAAGCCAGCGCTACAACCTGTCGTTTCAGATCGTGCCGGAAAGCGGCGACCCATGAACCGGTCGCTGAGTGCAGCGGGCAGCCGAGCGCTGGCGTTGTTGCTGGTGGTGGCGTTGCCGGTGATCGTGTGGCTGGGGATCGTGGCGCCGGTGATCGGGGCAGTGACCGATCGTCAGGACGAGATCGCGACGCTGTCCGATCGTGTGATGCGCCTGCAGGCGATGATTGCGCGCATTCCCGAACTGAAGCGGCGTGATCAGGATCTGCAGGCGAAGCTGGACGCCGAGGGCGGCATCTGGGTCGCTGCCAGCGAAGCCGTGGTATCCGCCCGGATGG
>CAYZKM010000410.1:0-4858 GCA_964478525.1 uncultured Bifidobacterium sp. | reverse complement strand
CAGCATCGGCGTGCCGCGCGACAGCAGCAGCGTGGCGAGCATCGTCCGGGCGTCCCGCGCCCGCGCCGCCAGGATGGCCGGATCGGCCGTGGCACCCTCGACGCCGTTGTTCCAGCTCAGATTGGCATCGGTGCCGTCGCGGTTGTCCTCGCCATTGGCCGCGTTGTGCTTGCGGGTGTGGGACACCAGGTCGGCCAGCGTGAAGCCGTCATGCGCGGTGATCAGGTTGATGCCGCGGGTCAGCGGGCGGTGACGCGGGGCGAAGATGTCGGCCGATCCGGCGAAGCGCGTTGCCATCTCGCCGATCATGCCGCCATCCCCGCGCCAGAACCGGCGGGTGGTGTCACGGTAGCGGTCGTTCCACTCCCCCCATGCCGCGGGGAAGGCGCCGAGTTGATACCCGCCCGGCCCGATATCCCATGGTTCGGCGATGATGGCGCGTCTCGCCAGCACCGGATCGGCGGCGATCGCGGCCAGCAGGGGGGCGCCGGGGTCGAACCCGCCGTCGCGCCGGCCCAGGGTCGTCGCCAGGTCCAGCCGGAACCCATCCACCCCGCCCCAGGTGGCCCAGGCGCGCATGGCATCCAGCGCCAGGCGCCAGACCGGCGGACGGTCCAGCGCCAGCATGTGGCCGCAGCCGGTATCGTTGACATAGGCGCCATCGGCCGAACGGCGGTAATACAGCGCATCATCCAGGCCGCGCAGCGACAGGGTCGGACCCAGCGCGTCGCCCTCGCCGGTGTGGTTCAGGACGATATCGACGATGACGGCGATGCCCGCCCGGTGCAGGGCGGCGATGGCGGTGCGGATTTCCTCCCATCCGCCGGGGGCCAGGCGCGGGTCGGGTGCCAGGCAGGTGACGGGGTTATAGCCCCAGTAGTTGCGCAGCCCCAGCGGACCCAGGTGACGTTCGTCGATACAGGCGGCCAGTGGCATCAGCTGGATGGCGGTGATGCCCAGCGCCGTCAGGTGCCCGATCACCGCGGGATGCCCCAGCGCCGCGACCGTGCCGCGCTGCTCGGCCGGAATTGCCGGATGGCGCATGGTGAAGCCGCGTACGTGCAGCTCCTGGATCACCTGCCGATCCCAGTCGAAGGGCGGCGGAACCACCGCCCGGGGCGGGGCGGTGACGATCGCCTTGGGCATGAACGGCGCGCTGTCGGCCGGGCCGGGCGATGCGCCGTCGAACAGGGATGGATGCAGCCGGAACGGCCGGTCGAGCGTGGCGGCATAGGGATCGGCCAGCAGCCTGGCCGGATTGAACCACAGCCCGCGCGCGGGGTCCCAGGGTCCGAAGGCGCGCAGGCCATAGCGCGCTCCGGCCGCCATCCCGTGAATCCGGCCGTGGAACACATCGCCGGTGCGCCCCGGCAGGGGCAGGCGCGCGATCTCCCGATCCTGGGGGTCGAACAGGCAGACGACGATCGCCGTGGCATGTGTCGATACGACCGCGACATTGACGCCGTCCGCCTCGATCGAGGCGCCGAGGGGTTCTGGACTTCCCTCCGACAGGGTGAACGCGGTCATGCGCCGCGTGCGGCGAGCAGGTCACGATACAGCGCGGCATACTGTGTGGCCGGGCGTCGCCAGGACACGTCGGCGCGCATGGCGTTGCGGCGCAGGCGCGCCCATGCCGCGGGCTGGCGCCACAGCGCGGCGGCGCGCTCCAGCGCCGGGAACAGCATGCCGGGGGCGAACACGATGCCCGTGGCGGTGCCGGCGGCGAGCGCGGCTTCGTTGGCGTCGATCACCGTGTCGGCCAGGCCGCCCACGCGCGCCACGACCGGCAGCGCGCCATAGCGCAGGGCGCAGAGCTGGGTCAGGCCGCATGGCTCGAACCGCGAGGGAACCAGCAGGGCGTCGACGCCGGCCTGGATCTGGTGGGCCAGCGCTTCGTCATAGCCGATCATGCAGCCGACCTGCCCGGGATGGGCCGCGGCGGCGTCGGCGAAGCCGCGTTCCAGCGGCGGCTCGCCGGTGCCCAGCACGGCGAGCTGGAAGCCCAGCCCGAGGATCGGGTGCAGCGACGCCAGCAACTGGTCCAGCCCCTTCTGCCAGGTCAGGCGACTGACGACGCCCAGCAACGGCGCATCCGGCGTGACCGCCAGGTCGAAGCGTTCCTGCACCGCGCGCTTGTTGCCGGCTCGCCGGGCGAGGCGGCGGGCGTCGAAGCCGGCGGCGATCAGCGTGTCGGTGGCGGGGTTCCAGACGGTATCGTCGATGCCGTTCAGGATACCGGTCAGCACCGCGGCGCGGGCGCGCAGCAGCCCGTCGAACCCCATGCCGTTTTCCGCCGTGCGGATCTCCGCCGCATAGGTCGGAGAAACCGTGGTGATGCGGTCGGCCAAGGCGAGGCCAGCCTTCAGCGTGCTGATGGCGCCATGGAATTCCACGCCCTCGATCGCCCAGGCCCGCGGCGGCAGGCCCAGCGTGGCGAGCAGGTCCGGGGGAAACAGGCCGGGGAAGGCCAGGTTGTGGATGGTCATCACCGTCCCCGGGCGGGGGCCGCCGGCGTAGTGCAGATAGGCCGGCGCGAGGCCCGCCTGCCAGTCATGGGCATGGACGATGTCGGGGGTGAAGCCCGCGACGGTGCCAAGGCCGATCAGCGCCGCGACGCGGGCGAGGGCGCCGAAGCGCTGCGCGTTGTCCGGCCAGTCCCGCCCGTCGGGGCCGACATAGGGATTGCCGGGACGGTCGTATAGATGCGGTGCATCGACGGCCAGGATGTCCAGCCCCGCCACCTGTCCGCGCAGCACGCGTGCGGGCCCGCCGAACAGATCGTCGATCCGGTGGACGGTCCGGCCGGTCCGCAGCGCCGTCAGCACCGCGGGATACGCCGGCAGCAGGGTGACGACCTCGATGCCCTCCGGCGCCAGGGCCAGGGGCAGCGCCCCGGTCACGTCGGCAAGGCCGCCGGTCTTGACCAGCGGATAGAGCTCGGAGGCGACGGCCAGGACCTTGACGGGCATCACGGCTACAGGGCGTCGATCATTCGCTGGGTGATCAGGCAGACGCCTTTCGGTGTGCGCTGGAACCGCGCGTGGTCCTCCTTCGGGTCCTCGCCGACCACCAGGCCGGGCGGGATGCGGACGCCCTTTTCCACGACCACCCGGCTGAGCCGAGCGCCCTGGCCGATATCGGCGTCGGGCAGGATTACGCCATTCTCGATGCTGGCATAGGAGTGGACGCGCACATTGGTGAACAGCAGGCTGTTGCGCAGCGTCCCGCCCGAAACGATGCACCCGCCCGAGACCAGCGACGACACGGCCTGGCCGCGACGCCCGTCGATGTCGTGCACGAACTTGGCGGGCGGCGTGATCTCGGCATAGGTCCAGATCGGCCAGTCGCGATCATACAGGTCCAGCGCGGGCAACGCGCTGGTCAGGTCGATATTGGCCTCGTAATAGGCATCGACCGTGCCGACATCGCGCCAGTAATCCTCGTTCTCGTAGCCGGACCGGCGGCAGGACCGTTCCAGCGGATGCGCCACGGCCTTCCCGTTGGCCACCAGGTAGGGAATGATGTCCTTGCCGAAATCGCGGCTGGAATTCGGGTCTGCGGCGTCCCGGCGCAGCTGGTCGATCAGGAAGTGTGTGGAGAATACGTAGATCCCCATCGACGCCAGCGCCATGTCGGGCCGGCCACGCATCGGCGGCGGGTCGGCCGGCTTTTCGACGAACGCGGTGATGCGGTCGTTCTCGTCCACCGCCATCACGCCGAAGCCGGTCGCGTCCTGGCGCGGGACGGTGATGCAGCCGACGGTCACATCGGCCTTCTGCTCGACATGCTGGGCCAGCATCGGGCCGTAATCCATCTTGTAGATATGATCGCCTGCCAGGACCACGATCAGGCTGGGCGCATAGCCGACGATGATGTCGATGTTCTGGTACACCGCATCGGCGGTGCCGGCGTACCACTCCCCGCCCAAGCGCTGTGACGCCGGCAGGATGTCGAAGCCCTCGTTCCGTTCCTGGCGGAAGAAGTTCCAGCCGCGGTTCAGGTGGCGGATCAGGCTGTGCGCCTTGTACTGCGTGGCGACGCCGATGCGGCGGATGCCGGAGTTGACCGCGTTCGACAGGGCGAAGTCGATGATCCGGCTCTTGCCGCCGAAATACACGGCCGGCTTGGCGCGATTGTCGGTCAGTTCCAGCAGGCGCGATCCGCGCCCGCCCGCCAGCACATATGCCATGGTGGAGCGGGCGAGTGATGTGGTGGGTGGCAGCATGGTCGTTGGTCCTGTCCCTGGCGTTTCACGCGGCGTCGCAGACGAGATAGACGGCCGCCAGCGGCGGTACCATGACGGTAGCCGAGGCCGGCAGGCCATGCGATGGATGCGGGTGGGCCTGGACTGCGCCGAGGTTGCCAAGCCCGCCGCCACCATAGTCGGTGCTGTCGGTATTGAGGATTTCACGCCAGCGTCCGGCCGTGGGCAAGCCGATGCGATAGGCCGGCCGCGGCACCGGGGTGAAGTTGATGATCACCGCGACGGGGGGTGCATCCGGTGCCAGGCGCAGCCAGGCGAAGACGGACTGGTCACGGTCGTCGACGACGATCCAGCGGAAGCTCCCGGCCTCGCAGTCGCGGGCATGCAGCGCCGGCTGCGTGCGATACAGGCGATTGAGGTCGCGGATCAGCCCGGCCACACCCCGATGCGAGGCATGGTCCAGCAGATGCCAGTCCAGCCCGGTATCGGCGTTCCACTCCCGCCGCTGGGCGAACTCCTGGCCCATGAACAGCAGTTTCTTGCCGGGATGCGCCCACATGAACGCGTAGTAGGCGCGCAGATTGGCGAACCGGGCCCAGTCGTCGCCGGGCATCCGGCCCAGGATCGTGCCCTTTCCGTGCACGACCTCGTCAT
>CAYZKM010000409.1:0-4859 GCA_964478525.1 uncultured Bifidobacterium sp. | reverse complement strand
GGATGGTCCGACGAGTTCGCACGATCCGTGCTCGGCCAAATGCGATAGCCCTGACCGGCGCAGCCGGCGCGAAGCGTCCTTGACGGCGGCGAGCACGGCGCGAGCCCCGGAAGCCCGGGGCATCAAAGGCTGCTCGACCCATCATGGACGGACATGTGGTCTTACGCATCTTTTGCAGCAGCGCTGGGTCGTCTGGCAGCGCGTCAGGGTCGATCTGCACGCGGCGATGATGAACGAGCCCGCTGCGACGGAGCCCGAGCCAATTTCGACTAAGTGCAAATATATCCGGCCCGTCCCAGGCGCAGGGCTCCGAATCCAAATTCAAGCGTTGGGTTGATTGAGAATAGTATCGAGGTAAGCGGGAGCCCAGCCTGCGAGCTTGCGTCTGATACCAATCCGCCTAGCCATTGACCTGTGCCCAGTCTCGGGTGGCGATGGAGCGAATGCGGTCTGGATCGTTGCTCAGGAAGCACCAGTCGGAGGCGCAGGCCTGAACGATGTCATCGTATGTCTCCCAAATCTTGTGGCTGAGCCGGTTGCCGCGCAGGTAGTCCCAGGCGTTTTCCATCGGGTTCAGTTCCGGTGAATAGGGCGGTATCGGCAGCAACGAGATGTTGGACGGCAGCGTCAGCTCGCCGCCGGTCTGGTGCCATCCGGCGCCATCGCACAGCACGACGGCGTGGGCGCCCGGTGCGACCTGCGTGCTGATCTCGGCCAGATGGATGCCCATCGCCTCGCTGTTGGCTGCCGGCATGATCACGGCGGCACCGACGGCCCTGGCCGGGCACAGGGCGCCAAACAGATAGACCGGATCCCGTCGGTTATCGCGCACGGCCCGAGGCCGAGAGCCCCGCGCTGCCCAGATGTATTCCAGGCTGCCCTGCTGACCGACCCTGGCTTCGTCCTGGAACCAGATCTCGACCGGCTTGCCTTCGGCGTGCAGCGGCAGAGTGTCCTTCAGCAGGACAGCGAAGTTTTTTTGAACGCCTCTTCGGCGTCCGGGTCCTTCTGTGGATGGTAGGGCCGCGGCTGCACCCGGCTCAGCCCGAGTTGGTGCAGCCATTTGCCGATGGTGCTCTCGTGCACGCTCACGTCGTAGCGGCGGGCCACCTCCTCGCGCAGATCGGCGCAGCGCCAACGCGTCACCTTGTGCACCGCCGGATCTGGGCCTTGCAGGACGAGATCACGCAACCCGGCCATCTGCTCCGCTGTCAGCGCCGTCGGCGGGCCGGGACTTTGCAACGACTTCAACCCCTCGATCCCGGTGTCGTTGTAGCGGTGCACCCAATCGCGCAACGTCTGCCGGTCCATGCCATTGCGAACGGCAGCCTCCGTGCGCCGGCAACCTTCCATCACCATCGCCAGGGCCAGAAGCCGCCGCACCTGCGCACCGTCCCGACACTTGCTCGCAACCGCGCGAAGCTCCGCCGCCGTGTGGTCCGTCCGGGTGATCGCCACCGCCGCACTCATCCGCCGCCTCCGTCGAAGCCAGCAAGGCAGATCGAATCACATCCCACGACAGCGGAGAATCCCCCGAGAGGCAGCCGACAGACGGGGTGGTATAAACTGATGTTTCAGCAGGCTCGATACCGTCGACGTTGGTTGATTCGCTGTTGGCGTGTCTGGGTTCGGAGTCCGATGCGATGTGCCCGCCTACGGAAGAGACATTTTCCACGCAGTCGCGTCTCAGGGCTTTGTTCACGCCTCGGTCAGACGAAGCTCGAACAAGCACGTCGAGACGTGATATTATATCTCCTCCACTGTGCTCAGACCATCTCACGCTGCGGCGGCGGTGCGCGGCCACTGGGGGATCGAGAATAGTCTTCACTGGGTGCTCGACGTGACTTTCGGCGAGGGTCAATCACGGCTGAGAAAAGGTCACGGCGCCAGACACATGACGATCGTTCGCCACTTCTCGATCAACCTCGTTCGCTCCGTCGTCGATAAGAAATCCATTAAATTCCGACGCAAGATGGCAATGCGGGACATAGCCTATCTGGCGCGGCTGCTTGATGGACCCGTCAGATGAATTGGATCCGCGGCCCTGAGGACATCCCCGACCGACAACGCCTACGAGATCACGTCCCGAGCGCAGTGAGAGGAAAAAGCACGGTCAATGCGAGTGACCCGCCCATATTTGCGATGGCATTCAATGCGTCCGCGGGTATCTCATCATTCCAGCTCGACACATCTTCGCTAATGGTCTCAGGAGATATAATCACAGAGACACGAACTTTATCCACCTTATGGTCGTTACGAAGAATGCTAATTTTTTCGGAAAAATTGTCGACCAGGAATTTCAAATGATCCGGAATGCGATTGCCGTGTACAAAATTCGCGGTACAAAGCGACCACATACCTGTCCGAGCAATTGAGGGTAGGCCACTTGCCGCACTTAATTTATCACCTTTCTGCAAGGCCTTTGTCGGAGTCGCTCCCAGCAAGGACGTGAGCTCATCGGGAACAAGACAGTCCCCCCAAAGATACATTGTGGCGTCAACTGGCACTTTATTTCCTTACAAAATTAGAAGGGAACCAAGCGACTTCCCATTCTGTTCTGAGTGTCCGTCACATCCTATCTCTTCCTACCTACAAAGTCTGCGGCATTCCCAATGTGTTCACCCGACGGGTCGAACACATCTCCGGTCTCTGGATCTATAGTGTAGTTATCTTCGGGTCGTTGCATCAAGTCAGACTGTTTAGTGGCGTGCACCGCGCGTCGGCCAGCGTCCACACCATATCCATTTTTTCTTCCCCACTCCTCACCGCCGCTAGCCAGCGGCTTTGTCGCGCATACCGTCTCTGACGGGCACGGCGGTGTATTCGGCGTCGCGTCGGGCATCCACCGGGCGGAAGCGGGCAGGCAGCATCACCAATAGGTGGCGCATATAAGCCGAGAAAGGAATAAATCGCCTCGGCCGCTCCAGGAGGAGTTGGGAAAAGCCCGGTCGTATCCCGGAAACCAACAGGATTCCCCCCGACATACGGATAAAGATTCCCCCCCCGACCCGTTCCCTCCCCCAACGGGTCCCGCGACAGCCACCGCCCCGTTCCCGGATCATACGCCCGAAACCACGTCAGATACAGCCCGCTCGGCCCGTGGCGGAACATTCCGTCAAAGCCCATGTCCGTCGTCGGAGTGACACCCAATGACTGTCCATACAGATCGTATCCATAGGAAGCCGCGCTCGTCGGGCTGGTGAACGCCCGCCGCACGGACCCGATCTGATCGACCCCGTAATACGCCGAGGCACCACCCGGCACGAACTCCCCCTCGGCGTAATACTCCTGCGTCACCGCGTTCGCGCCGTCCCGAACCTGGCACAGCCGATCTCCGCACCACAGATACCGCGTGGTGACCGGGGTCCCACCACCCGCCGGGGTCTCGGTGATCGCGATCCGCCGGCCCAGCCTGTCATAGCCGAACGTGGACACCTTGCTGGGTTGCCCCAGACAGGTGATGCCCACCAACCGATCCTCGGCGTCCCATGTATAGACGCGCTGCCCGTCGGACACCAGGCTACCGTTCGCGTCATAGGTGAACCCTTGGCCGACAGGTTCGTGATATGGTTCAGATCATTAAACATCGCCGTCTGCGTCCCCGCAGTCGGGGAGGCGATCTCGGTGTCGCTGATCTCAGTGGTAACGGCAATGAAATTCTTCGGCATCGTCGTGAGGAAGAAGTTCGAGACATGGTCTGGCGCCAGGCTCGTGTTCCGCATCTCCTTCAACCACCGGTCGTCCGCATTCGACAGATAAACCCAGCTCGTCGTGAGTGTCGATCCCGCGCGCGTCCGGCACGTGACCTGCCCGGTCTGCCCGAGATAACCCATCGCGAAGGTGCCGAGATCGCCGGTCCGCTCGATCGGCTGGTCGATCAGGTCGTATTGGAACGTCTCCGCCCCCGATCCCCCTACCGCTCGGCCGGCCACACAGCCGATCGCGTCGTAGGTATACGCAACGGCGCTGTTCGCGAGAGGGCCGGTTTCCATATTCGGCCGCAAGGCGTCGAGCGAACCGATCGGGTGATAGGTGTATTGCGTGGTGCCCGAGCCGTCGGTCATCGAAGCCCGGGGGGAGAAATACGGATCGTAGGCGAAGCTGACGTTCGGCGTGGCGGCGCTGGGGTAGACGATGGCGCTCAGGTGGTTGTCGTTGGCGCCTGCAAGTACTTTCGAGACTCTAATCGAAACAAATTACGCCCGCACCGTTGACACTCCTGCGTGCTGCCCTCGACAATGAATTCCCGAACACCACAATCCGGATGGCACACAGCGTAGGCGACGGTGACCTCGGTCGGAAACTCCACCTCTAGGTCTGGATAGTCCATTGATTCGTTTTCCCAGGTGGCCAAGCTTTCCACATGCCACAAAAATGACTCGCGCCGGCTCTTGCTCGGTCCCAGTTCTGAATAGCGCCGAATGATCCGACACAGTAGTTCGTCCCATGCTGGTTCAGACATGTCTGTTCCCTTCCGCCGTGCTGAGTATGATACGTGGCGTCAAAACAGTAGCTCCAACGCCATGATAGCGGGCACCAGTAATAGTGGAGCGTACCAAGTAGGCTCAGAAGCCGAGAACTTAGTCCCCATCGGTGCTGGATCGGGCGGCGCAGGTGTCGGATCGGGACTGCCCGGCAGTGGGCGCCCTTTCTCGTCATAACGGTTACCGCTGTTTTCATCGTCCCAATGGCCGCCCTGTGGTCCGTTTCCTCGGTCCTGACCGGTTCCATGGCTTCTGTCGCCCCATGTGTAGTCGCATCCGCAAGCTCCTTCCCAGCAACCGGCTGGATTCCACTTTGGTCCCTTTTTTATGGTGATTATGTATTTGACAAACACGGTGGGGTAGAATAGGAATTCG
>CAYZKM010000408.1:0-4867 GCA_964478525.1 uncultured Bifidobacterium sp. | reverse complement strand
GTTGTCCGTCAGGTCGGCGATCGGCGGCCGCCCGTCCCGTACCCGACGCAACGTGTCGCGCACGAATTCCGGGTAGAAGAACACGTTGGTCAGCTTCATCTCCCGCACCGAGCGCTGCCGGTCGGCGGTCATGATCTCGAGCGAGCCGTTGTCGCGCGCCGCGAAATAGTGTCGCTCGGTGCGGATCGAATAGTGCATGTCGAACACCGAGTTCGGCGCCGGATACAGATAGCCCGTCTCGACCATGCAGCTTGCCCCGCCGCCCTGCATCAGCACCACGGCGTGATCCTCGATGTTCAGCTTCTCGGCGCGGTTCGACATCATCGCCGCGGTCACCGCCAGGTCCGCCCCGCCCAGCATCACCCGGCACAGGTCCAGGAAATGCACGCCCAGGTTCAGCAGCGGCCCGCCGCCCGATTGCGCCCTGTCGATCACCCATTCGACGCGGTTCTGCCGGTAGCGGTCGACCATGCCGCCGATGAACTTGAACATCAGGTAATGGATGGCCTCGTTCGCGGCGATCTCGCGCACCGTGTCGATGATCGGGCAATAGCGGAACACATACGGCACGGCTGCGAAATGATTGGCCGCCCGCGCGCGTTCGGCGATATCGCGCGCCTCGGCGGCGTTGATGGCGCAGGGCTTCTCCATCGCGAACGGAATGCGCGCCTCGATCAGGAAGCGGGCGAGGTCCGCCATGTCGCAATGACGCGCCAGGGTGAAGGCGAAATCCGGCCGCAGCGTCGCGCACATCTCCCGATAGTCGGCGAAGGCCGGGCAGCCCGCCTTCGCCGCATAGGATGCGGTGCGCGACAGGTCGGGGTCGCTGACGCCGACGATGCTGACATCCGCCATCGCCAGCAGCGGATCGAGGAAGAACGGCATGTGCCAGTGCGAAACCCCGATCAGAACGATGCGCATGGCGCGTTTCCCCCTTTTGCCGCCGGTCCGGATGGCCCATCGTAAGCGTCCCGCGCCAGGAGGGAAGCCGGTGACCATCACGCTGTCCGAGAATTTCCGCGCGCTGTTCTATGCGCCGTTCTATGCCGCCCACGCCATCGGTGCCTACCAGGCCGAGAAGGTCGATGTCCGGCTGCGGGATTCACCCGATCCGGCGGCCACCGCGGCGGACCTGCGGGCGGGGCGGATCGACGTGATGTGGGGCGGTCCGCTGCGCGTGCTGCTGACGCATCAGCAGGACCCGGCATCGGATATCGTGTGCTTCTGCGACGTGGTGGCGCGCGATCCGTTCTTCGTGATCGGGCGCGAACCGCGCGCATCCTTCGCGCCCGCCGACCTGGCCGGGCTGCGCTTCGGATCGGTCTCGGAAGTGCCGACGCCGTGGCTGTGCCTGCAGGACGATATCCGCGCCGGCGGCGTCGATCCGGCCGCGCTGGACCGCGTCGCGACCGCGTCCATGGCCGAGAACGCCGCCGCGCTGGCGGCGGGGACGCTGGACGCGGTGCAGCTGTTCCAACCGTACGCCGAGGCCCTGCTGGCCGCGGGCACCGGACATCTGTGGTACGCGGCGGCCGATCGCGGCCTGTGCGCCTATACAACTCTGGTGACGCGCCGGGGCGTGCTGGCATCGCGGCGCGACGAGCTGGCCGCCATGGTGCGCGCGATGTACCGCGCGCTGCGCTGGATCAATGCCACGCCGGGCCACGAGGTGGCGCGCGCCCTGGCATCGTTCTTCCCCGATGTGGCGCCGCCGCTGTTCGCCGCCGCGATCGACCGCTATCGCGCGCTGCGGCTGTACGCCGCCGACCCGGTTCTGCAACAGGAAGGGTTCCAGCGCCTGGCACGGGCAATGATCTCGGGCGGCGCGTTGACAGGAATGATTCCATTTGCAACTTGTGTCGACAACAGCCTGGCCGAGCAGGCGGTGGCCGCCGGCGCGCCGGTGTGACGGGGTGGTTCGGCCGCCGGGCAAACGGATACGGGAGACGCCGATGTCGAAAAAGGACAGGAAGCAACGGGCCGAAGCCGGCACCCCCGGCAAGGTTTCGCGCAAGGACTACGAGAAGCAGCTCAAGGCCCTGCATATCGAGCTGGTGAAGCTGCAGCAATGGGTGCTGCACAAGGGCCTGAAGGTGTGCATCGTTTTCGAGGGACGCGACGGCGCCGGCAAGGGCGGCACGATCCGCGCATTGACCGAGCGTGTCAGCCCCCGCGTGTTCCGCGTGGTCGCGCTGCCGGCGCCGTCGGACCGCGAGAAGTCGCAGATCTATGCACAGCGGTACATGCCGCATTTGCCCGCCGCCGGCGAGGTCGTGATCTTCGACCGGTCCTGGTACAACCGCGCCGGCGTCGAGCGCGTGATGGGCTTCTGCACCGACGAACAGGCGACAACCTTCCTGCGCGTGGTGCCGGCGTTCGAGCAGCTGATGGTCCAGTCCGGCATCATCCTGCTGAAATACTGGCTGGAGGTCAGCCCCGAGGAGCAGACACGCCGCCTGGAATCGCGCATCCATGACGGGCGGAAACTGTGGAAGCTGTCGCCGATGGACCTGAAATCCTATGGCCGCTGGTACGACTACTCGCGCGCCCGCGACGCGATGTTCGAGGCCACCGACCGCACCGCCACCCCCTGGTACGTCGCGCCGTCGAACGACAAGAAGCGGGCGCGGATCAACATCATCACCCATATCCTCTCGCAGATCCCCTATGGAGAAACCCCGCGCGAGAAGATCCGCCTGCCCGAGCGGCAGAAGAAGGGTGGCTATGTCGAGCCCGAGTACTCGTACCGCTATGTGCCCGACGTGGCGAAGGCCTCGGAGCCCGAACCCGCCTGACGCCCCGCACCCGCCTGGGGTCAGGGCCGGACGATGACGCGCACGGGGATGACGTCGCGCATCGGGTTGGTGACGCGCACGGTGAAGTCGTCGTTGCCAAAGAAACCCGGCTCGGGCCGGTAGGCGATGCGCGCCAGCCCGTCCAGCGTGCCGACCACGACCTGCCCATGCGCCGGCGGCTGCAGCAGGGTGAACGTGCCGACGGTCGGCGTGTTGTTCAGCACCAGCTGATGGCGGATCCAGCACCACCCGCCATCGTTGCGCATCGTGATACGCCCGTCGGGCGCGGCGTATTGCGGCAGCCGCTCTCCGGGGCCGAGGTAGTGGCCGAAGAACGGCAGGCTCGATTCGCACATACCCGCCGCCGGCAGCGCCGCCAGATCGGCGGCGTTCTGTTCCGGCGCCTTGAGCCCGGCGCAGGACACAAGCGGGATCGCCAGAAGCAGGATGGCGGGCGACGCTGGGCGCATCACGGACCTCCGGTTGCCGATCGTCCTGTGTCCTGTCGTCCTATGTCCTGTCGCCCTATGTCCTGTCATCTGGCGCCTCGATGATCGCGCCGGAATAGGGTTCGACGAACACCATGTGATCATGCACGGTTTTCACCCCCGGCACATTCTCGGCCAGGATGTTGATGGCGCGCCGCTCCTTCTCGTCGGTGATGGTGCCCCACAGGTCGACCACCCCATCCGTCACCACCGCGTTCACCGTCGTCATCGGCGCCCAGGACGCGTTCTCCAGCCCGTCCAGGATCGCCTCGCGGATGGTGCGGTCATCGGCGGCGACCGGCGTCGCGGTCCGCGACCGCCCGACCAGCGCGCGCAGCAGGTCGGACCGGCTGATCACGCCCGCCACCCGCCCGTTCTGCGTGACGGCGATGCGCTTGATCCGGTGCTCCTCCATCAGCGCGACCACCGCTTCCAGCGCCGAATCGTGCGCGACGCTGATCACGTTCTCGGTCATCACATCGCTGACGCGCCGCCCGTGGGTGCGGGTGAAATCCGCCGCCTGCCGCCCGGGCGAGACGAACATCCGCAGCCACCAGGGCCGGTGCCGCTCGGTGCCGATCTCGTCGCGGCGCAGCAGGTCGCCCTCGGTGACGATGCCGACCAGGTCGCCGGTTTCGTTCACGACGAAAAGACCCGAGATCCCGCGGGTGAGCATCTGCTGCGCGGCATCCTCGACGGTCGCGTCGGGCGAGACGGACAGCACCTGGCGGGTCATGACATCGGCGGCGATCATCGGCTGGCTCCCTTGCCTTGCGCGGTCGGGCGGACCGGCCGACCGCATCAGCGCAAGATAGACCACGCCCGCGCCCCTGAGGCCAGAACCCGATGCCGGCGCGACCGCTCAGCCCGCCGGGGACGCCATCCCGATCCCACGCCGAGCCGGCCGGCGCCCGCCCGCCGGCAGATGCGCCAGCAGGGCCGCCGGCAGCATGGCGATCACCACCAGCACCAGGGCGGCGATCGCGCCTTCCTCGTAGGTGCCGCGCACCGCCTCGCCATACAGCGCGGTCGCCAGCGTCTCGACATTCACCGGGCGCAGCAGCAGGGTCGCCGGCAGTTCCTTCATCGCATCGACGAACACGATCAGCCCCGCCGCCAGCAGGGGCGCACGCAGCATCGGCAGGTGGATGCGCAGCAGCAACCGCCCCGCCCCGCAGCCCAGGCCCCGCGCGGCGGCATCGAAATCCCGCGCCAGCCCGGCATAGGCCGCGTCCAGCCCGGCCGCCGGCACCGCCAGGAAGCGGATCGCATAGGCCGCCACCAGCGCCGCCCCGGTGCCCATCAGCACCACCGGTGCGACTCGCCCGGTCAGCGCCATGGCGACCCGGTCGAGGCCGTCATCGATGGCGCCCAGGGCGATGATCAGGCCGACCGCCGCCACCCCGCCCGGCAGCGCATAGCCCATCGTGCCGGCCCGCAGCGCCACCGCGCTGCCCAGGCGCGCGGCGAAGGCCAGCAGCAGGCCGAGGACCAGGGTTAGCAGCGCGCCCCAGCCGGCATACAGCGCGCTGTTGGCGGTCCACGACCCCAGCTTGCGCGGCAGGCCGAACGCCGCCACCCGGT
>CAYZKM010000407.1:0-4880 GCA_964478525.1 uncultured Bifidobacterium sp. | reverse complement strand
TGGCGTTGATGCCGTACTGTCCCAGCTCCTGCGCCAGATACCTTGTGTAGTGCCCGATCGCCGCCTTGGCCGCGCCGTAATGGGCATAGCCGCCGTCCGCCGACGGGTTCAGGCCGGCGACCGAGCTGACGGTCACGATCTTGCCAGACCGTTGCGCCTTCATGATCGGCGCCACCGCGTTCACGCAGTAGACCGTGCCGTAGTAGTTCATCTCGGTGACCAGGTGCAGCAGGTCCGACTCCAGCGTGCTCGCCTTGGTGTCGACCGGCCGACCGCGCCCGCCGCCGGCGTTGCACACCAGGATGTCGATCCGCCCCCAGGTGTCGACCACCGTCCTGACCATCGCATCCACGGCGGCGCGGTCGCAGACATCCATTTCGATGCCGATCGCCTCGCCGCCGGCGGCGTTGATTTCGTCCACCGTCGACTCGCCGGTCATGGCCTTCGCCTCGGCCTCGAACTCGGTATACGACTTCAGGTTCAGGTCGGTGATCGCGATCTTCGCGCCCAGCCCGGCCAGCCGGCGCGCATAGGCCCGCCCCAGCCCGCGCCCGGCCCCGGTGACGATCGCGACTTTTCCATCCAGCTTGCCCATGGCGCTTCCCTCGTTGGCATGTTTCCGTGCGGTGGGCTTAGCATCGGGCGCGCTGGCTGTTGAGTCGGAGCAGGAGGATCAGGCGTGGTGATTTCAGTCGCGGAAATTGGCAGCTTCCATATCGGCGGGCGCAGCGTGACGCTGTCCGGCCTGCCGCCCCGGCGGCTGGTGCTGACCCGCGGCGCGGAACCGCGGGAGTTTCCCTCGGACGGCGATTTCGAGACTGGACAGATGTATGTGCAGTATGTCCGCCTGGCCGAGCGGCGGTCGAAATATCCGCTGCTGCTGTGGCATGGCGGGGGCATGACCGGCGCGACGTGGGAAACCATCCCCGATGGCCGGCCCGGCTGGCAGTCCTGGTTCCTGAACGCCGGGCACGACGTCTATGTCTCCGACGCGATGGAGCGCGGGCGCGCATCCTGGTCGCGCTTCCCCGAGATCTATCGCGACGATCCGCATTTCCGGTCCAAGCAGGAAGCGTGGGACGTGTTTCGCCTGGGTCCGCCCGACGGCTATGCGACCGATCCGGCATCGCGCCGGCCCTATCGCGGACAGCTGTTTCCCGTTGCCGCTTTCGATCAGTTCGCCAAGCAGCTCGTGCCGCGCTGGGCCACGCATGATGCGCCGACCCAGGCGGCGTACAACGCGCTGGTGCGCAAGGTCGGTCCCTGCGTCATCGTCACCCACAGCCAAAGCGGCAATTTCGGCTTCAATGCCGCGCTGCACGCGCCCGACCTGGTCAAGGGCGTGATCTCGCTGGAGCCTTCGGGCGCGCCCGACCCCGCCACCGCCCCGATCGTCCGGCTGCGCTCGGTGCCGCATCTGCTGGTGTGGGGCGACTACCTGGCCTGCAGCCCGTTCTGGCAGGGGCTGGTGCCGAATATCGAGCGATACCGGGCGGCCCTGGCCAGGCAGGGTGGTGTGGCGGACTCGCTCGACCTGCCGGCAAGCGGCATCGCCGGCAACTCGCATTTTCCGATGATGGACCGCAACTCGGACCAGGTCGCGGACCTGGTGGGGCAATGGATGACGCGGAACGGGCTGATGCGCGACGCCTCGGAATAGGGTCACCGCGGGCATGGCGGGCAGCAGCCGGCGTGCGCTATAGGGCGGGGATGAGTTTCGATCGGGATGCCACGCTGGCCCGCCGCGTCGGGCCGGAAATTCAGAAGACGATGCAGCACCGGCTGGACTCCGGGTTCTTCGGGCGGTTCATGTCGGGGCCCAGCATTCTCGACATCGGCTTCCGCGGCGGCAATCCGGACAACCAGCCGATCGTGCCGCATGCGATCGGCGTCGACATGGACTATCCCGGCTATGACGGGAAGACCCTGCCGTTCGCCGATCTCAGCCAGGATGCCGTGCATTCCAGCCATTGCCTGGAACATATCCCCGATCCGATCAACGCCCTGTCGGAATGGTTCCGCGTGCTGCGGATCGGCGGGTTCCTGGTGCTGACGGTGCCGCACCAGCAGCTGTACGAACGCAAGCCCACGCCCACCAGCCGCTGGGGCGGCAACGACCATCGCCGCTATTACACGCCCGCGACCCTGCTGGCCGAGATCGAGTCCGCCCTGCCGTGTGGTGAATTCCGCATCCGCCTGCTGCGCGACAACGACCAGGGCTTCGACTATGGCATCCCCGCCGATGCCTGGCCGGAAGGCTGCTACGAGATCGAGGTGGTGATCCAGCGCATCCAGCGTCCGGCCCATGCCGCCAATCTGGTCCTGTCGCCGGCGGCGAAGGCGGCCATCGAGTCGTACCGGGTGATGATCGCCTCGCTGCTGCGGCTGGATGCGGCGGGTGCGACGCCTGACCGCGCGGCGCTGGAGGCGTTCGGCAAGGCGGTCGAGATCCCGCCCTACGCGGTGGTGCAGTCGCTGTTCCCCGACGTGCCGGACGCGACGATGCGCCGGCTGCTGCCGCCGCTGGTCGATCCGTCCTGCGTCGACCGGCCCTGGTATATCGCGCATTACCCGGATGTCCGCGCGATCGTGAAGGACGATCCCGACATCGTGTTCCAGCATTACCGCCGCGCCGGCTATTTCGAGCGCAAGCTGCCGGCCATGCGGCTTGGCCTGTACGGGTAGGGCACGGCACCGGGGGAACAATCTCGTTGGAAATGACAGCGCCGGCATGCGCGCGCCGGGCGGAGCCGAACGGGTGCGTGGATCATGTGCTGCAGCGCCGTCAGCCGGCCCCGCGAAGGGCCGGCCGATGGTGGTTACCTGCGCACGCCCAGGCCGCGCATGAACTGATCCTTGATGCGCGTCGGGTCCCGTTCGGTGGTGTCCACCGGCTTGGACGTGTCGATGCGGCAGCCGATCAGCCAGGGGCCGTCTTCCTTCAGTGACAGGGCGATCAGCTCCTCGAACGCGCTTTCGTCGGCAGCCCACACCGCCTGGGCAATGCCGGATGCGCGGGCGATGCCGACCAGGTCGACGCAGTCCGCCGTCGCGGTCTTCTGCCCGCCGGTGATCTGATAGGCGCCGTTGTCCAGGATCACGATGGTCAGGTTCTTCTGCCGCCGCGCCGCGACGGTGCCCAGCGCGCCCAGCTGCATCAGGATCGATCCGTCGCCTTCCAGCGCGATCACGCGCCGGTTCGGCTGCGCGATGGCGACGCCCAATGCGATGGGGACAGCCAGGCCCATGCTGCCCAGCATGTAGAAGTTCTGCTGGCGGCGGCCGTTCGGGTCGGCCGATGCCGCCCACAGGTCGAAATTGGAATAGCCGATGCCGCCGATGACGGCTTCTTCCTGCTGCAGCCGAGCGACCATCCGCCTGGTGATGTCGTAGCGGTTCATGACCTTGGCCTGGTCGCGGGTGACAGGCTGGTTCGTGGGGAGTGCCATGGCCTGTCTCCTTATTTCTCGAACTTCTTGCCGCCGGTCAGCAGCGGCGAGATGATGAAGCAGACCGGCGACTGCGTTGCCATGGCCTGCGTGATCGACCGGTCGAGGATGAACTCGGCCTCGTCCAGGCGGGTCATGGTGTAGTGTTCGACGGTCAGGCTATCCAGCACCGGGCGCATGGTGCGCGCGACCAGGGTCTGGCCGATGTTGAACTCGCCCAGGGTGCCGCGTTCGCTGACCATCATCAGGGTCGGGATCTGGAACGCCATGGGCAGCGAGGCGAGCACGTTGGCCAGCGTGGCAAAACCCGAGGTCTGCATCAGCAGGATGCCGCGTGTCCCACCCATCCAGGCGCCGGACAGGATGCCCAGGCCCTCTTCCTCGCGCGCGACGGGGAAGGCGGTGAAGAAGGGATCGGCCTCGATGCCTTCGATCAGGGGGCGCAGTACGTTGTCCGGGACATAGGTCACCAGGCTGACGTTGTGCCGTTTCAGGACGGTTCGGGTGATTGCGTCCCAGGTCTCGCCTGGTGTCTCGGTCGCCATGATGCTCCCTCCGGATCGCGATGGGTGCGGCGTTTCCCATGGATCGGGGTGGCGGGCAACGGGGTGCGGTGTCGCGCCTGCGCCGGCCCGCCCCCCTGACACCCCGCGCGTAATCGGTTAGACACGGTGCAGGGGGCGGAGGATCGCATGCCTGACCTTGGACAAACCTACGACGTGATCGTCGCCGGTGGAGGAAACGCGGCCTTGTGCGCCGCGATCACGGCGCGCCAGGCCGGTGCCAGCGTACTGGTGCTGGAAAGCGCGCCCAAGCACTCCCGCGGCGGCAACAGCCGGCACACGCGCAACCTGCGCGCGATGCACGAGAAGCCGAACGACGTCCTGACGGACGCGTATATGGAAGACGAGTACTGGGACGATCTGCTGCGCGTCACCGGCGGTAACACCGACGAGGCGCTGGCCCGGATGACCATCCGTGCGTCATCCGGCGTGTTCGGCTGGATGCAGGCCTGCGGCGTGCGGTTCCAGCCGTCGCTGACCGGCACGCTGAACCTGGGGCGCACGAACGCGTTCTTCCTGGGTGGCGGCAAGGCGCTGGTGAACGCCTATTACCTGACGGCGGAACGGCTGGGCGTGGACATCCTGTATGACACCGAGGTCCTGTCGCTGAACATGGACAACGGCGCGGTACGGTCGGTCGACATCACCCTGCGCGGCTTCCCCGAAACGGTGCATGCGCGCTGTGTGGTGGCCTCGGCCGGCGGCTTCCAGGCGAATCTGGAATGGATGCGCGAATATTGGGGCGATGCGGTCGACAATTTCGTCATCCGCGGCACCCCCTACAATCGCGGGCGCGTGCTGAAGAACCTGCTGTCGCAGGGCGTGGCGGCGATCGGCGACCCGACGCAGTGCCACGCCGTGGCGCTGG
>CAYZKM010000406.1:0-4886 GCA_964478525.1 uncultured Bifidobacterium sp. | reverse complement strand
TCACCAGATGGGTCTTGTGCTCCTCACGGATGATATCCATGCAGAGTTCGACGCATTCGTCGCAGATGAATACCGTCGGGCCGGCGATGAGCTTGCGGACCTCGTGCTGCGACTTGCCGCAGAACGAGCAGTAGAGGGTATTCTTCGAATCGCCGGACTTGCTCATGCGCACTCCTCCCCCGGCTACGGGGGCACAATGGAGGATGTTAGCCCCCCAAGACCGGCAGCGACAAGAATCTCCCTGCGCTGACGGTCAGGATTTTCCATGGGTGACGGTCGGAAACCGGCCGGTTCGTGGCCAGCCCCTTGAAAACAACGGCTGAATTTTCTTTCGCCGCAGCCCTGCCGAGAACGCGGACCAGCCCCGGAATCCCGGGCGGTCCCGGCCTCAACCGCGATTCGGTTCGTCGCCCGAGGTCGGGCGGCTGTCCACCACCTCGTCCACCAGGCCGAAATCGCGGGCATCCTCGGCCGACATGTAGGTGTCGCGCTCCAGCTTGCGCTCGATCGCCTCGATCGGCTGGCCGGTGTGGCGGACATAGATCTCGTTCAGCCGCTTGCGCAGCGTCAGGATCTCCCGCGCCTGGATCTCGATATCGGTCGCCTGGCCCTGCGCCCCGCCCGATGGCTGGTGCACCATGATGCGCGAGTTCGGCAGCGCGAAGCGCTTGCCCTTGGCACCCGCGGTCAGCAGCAGGCTGCCCATCGAGGCGGCCTGGCCGATGCACACCGTGCTGACCGGGCTGCGGATGTACTGCATCGTGTCATAGATCGCGAGGCCAGCCGAGACCACGCCGCCCGGGCTGTTGATATAGAACGAGATGTCCTTCGCCGGATTCTCGGATTCCAGGAACAGCAGCTGCGCGCAGATCAGCGCGCTGACCTGGTCATAGACCGCCCCGGTCAGGAAGATGATCCGTTCCTTCAGCAGGCGGGAGTAGATATCGAAGGCACGCTCCCCGCGGGCGGTTTGCTCGACCACCATCGGAACCAGGGAGTTGGAATAGATCTCGACGGGGTCGCGGTCCCTCATGGTCTGTCACCTTCGGCATGATCGGCTGCAATGGACGCCCCAGCAGCGCCTGGGACGGATACATAGGCGAGCGGGTCACGAAATCCAGGGACGAGGCCACGGTATCGTGCCGCCCGGACGCGACCGGGGCGGTTCGCGGGCCCCGGCCAGGCCGGATCAGGGAACCGCTGGCGCCGGCGGCTCCTTCGCAAGGTCCTCGGGAGTGACGGTCTCGTCGGTCACCTGGGCCAGTTCCAGCACGAAATCGACGACCTTCTCCTCGAAGATCGGGCCGCGCAGATTGTCGATCAGCGCCGGGTACTTGTTGAACAGCTCCATCATCTGGGCCTCCTGGCCCGGATAGCGCGACGCCTCCTGGCGCATGGCGCGCAGCAGCTCGTCCTCGCCCACGGTCAGGTTGTTCGTCCGCCCGATCTCGGCCAGCAGCAGCCCCAGCCGCACCCGCCGTTCGGCGATCGCGCGGTATTCGGATTTCAGCGTGTCGTCATCCTTGCCCTGGTCGTCCTCGTCCATGCGCCCGGCCTTGCGGTCGGTTTCCAGGCGCTGCCAGATCTGGTCGAACTCGGCGTTCACCATGCCTTCCGGCACGCCGAACGAGACCATGCCGGCCATGGCATCCAGCAGCTGCCGCTTCACCCGCATGCGCGACATCTGGTCGTATTCCGCCTGGCGGCGCTTGCGGATGTCCTCCTTGATCTCGTCCAGCGTGTCATAGCCGACCTTCAGCGCCATCGCGTCATCGATCGGGGGCTTCACCGCGCGGCGCAGCTTCTTGGCGGTGATGTCGAAGGTCGCGGCCTTGCCGGCCAGGTCGGCGTTGCCATACTCGGCCGGGAACGCGACCTCGATCGTCTTCTGCTCGTCTGGCTTCATGCCGGTCAGCTGTTCGGCAAAGCCGGGGATGAAGCCGGTGCCGCCGATATCGACGTCGATGTCGGTGGCGGTGCCGCCCTCGAACGCGGTGCCGTCGATCTTGCCGACGAAATCCACCGTCAGCACGTCGCCCTCGGCCGCCGCGGCCACGCCGCCACGCGCGGCGAGATCGTCATCGGTCAGGTCGACGAGGTCGCGCTGCGAGGTCGCGATATTGGCCAGCACCTCGTCCACCGCCGCATCGGACACCTCGGCCTTCAGCCGCGTCAGGCTGACCGTGCCGAAATCCGGCAGGGTGATGTCGGGCAGCAATTCCAGCTCGACCTTGAATTCCAGATCGCCGGTCGCGGCGGCGGGATTCTCGGTCACGATATCGACCTTCGGCTGCAGCGCCGGGCGCAGGCCACGGTCGGTCAGCACCTGGCGCGTCGCCTCGTTGACGGATTCCTCCATCACCTCGGCCGAGACGGCGGTGCCATAGCGCTGCTTGATCACCGGCATCGGCACCTTTCCCGGGCGGAAGCCGGGCAGGCGCACGGTCTTGCTCAGGCTGGACAGACGCGCGGAGCGACGGCTTTCGATGTCCGCGGCCGGCAACACGATCGTGTATGCGCGCTTCAAGCCGTCGGAAAGCGTCTCGGTAACCTGCATAACTCAGCCAATCCCTTGCGAAATCCAGTCAACATGGCGGTCGGACGTCAGCCGCGGTGGTGCGGGCGGAGGGACTTGAACCCCCACGACTTGCGCCACCAGAACCTAAATCTGGCGTGTCTACCAATTCCACCACGCCCGCGCCGACTCAGTACCAGGCCGCGCCGGGCCTCTGGTGCGACCGTGAGCGTGGCGCTTTAGCGCAGCCGTCCCCCTGCGACAAGCACCACTGGACATTCCCCGCCCGATCGGCGGCGGGTCCTGGCCAAGGCCCGACGGGCGGGGCCGGTGCCTGAACGGCGGGGCGCTGTCGAAGCGTGTCCAATTCATTCCAACGCCGGCCGGAGTCACGTTATCGATCCCATTGCATTGCAGCATCGCCGCGACGGGTGTCACCGCACGAGACAATGATCGCTGTGCGCTCACGCGCCGAACCGAACCCGACCCGGATCACGGCGACGTCTGCTCGATGCGCCGGCGGGTCGTGGCGGCCCGGATCGGCCAAACGGATCGCGTGGGTGGGAAAACCACCCGCCAAGGGGCGGATGCCAGGGCCGATGCCAGGATGGGAGCAGCGCGGGCGATGGTAGCGATACATTCGCCACGCAGGTCAGGGGCTCGTGCAGTGGGTAGCAGGATATGCGGATGATTAACGTATTCATCCGTATCTATGCGGCGCCCTATCCAAAGATTCCTTTGACCTTACGCGGCAGGGATGCAATCCTACCGAAGGGTAGGAGCCGCGTCCATTGATAACCGACACGCATGAATGTGGATTCTTTGCCGCCCAGCAACCGCACGCCGAGGATCCCGCAGTGGCAGCAGCCAGTCATACCAATGGGAATGGTCATACCAACGGGCACAGCCGGACCAAGGCGAAGGCCCTGGTGATGCCGGCCGCCAAGACGGCGGAAGCACCGGCCCGGGACTACAGCATCGCCGCGGTCGACCGCGCGCTGGACCTGCTGGAAGCACTGGCCCGCACCGGCCCCGCACCGCTGGCAACCCTCGCCGATGCCGCCGGATGCACCCGCACCGCCGGATTCCGCCTGCTGCGCACCCTGCAGGCCCGCGGCTTCGCCATCCAGGATGAAGCCCGCGGCCTGTGGCGCCTGGGCGCGCGATGGAGCGTGCTGGGACGCGCGGCAGCCGAACAGGGCGCCCTGGCAGCAACCGCGATGCCGTTCCTCGCCTCCCTCGGCAAGGCCAGTAACGAGAACGTTTACCTGCGCATACGGGATGGGATGGAAAGCGAGACCGTCGCCATCTACCAGACCGACCCCGCCCTGCGCGTCTATACCGAGGTCGGCAAGCGCCTGTCGCTGCATGCGGGCAGCAGCCGCCTGCTTCTGGCCTATGCGCCCGAGGCCGTGCAGACCCAGGTCCTCGCGCAGCGCCTGCCGCGCTTCACCCCGGCAACCCGCACCGACCCGACCTGGATCGCCGCCGACCTGCACCGCATCCGCACCCGCGGCTACCTGGTCACCTCGGATGAGGTCGTCGCCGGCGCGGTCAGCGTCGCCGCCCCGGTCCGCGACGCCACCGGCCAGGTGATCGCCGTGCTCAGCATCAGCGCGCCGTCGATGCGCATGCGCCCGCCGCGCCCGCGCGCCCTGGTATCGGTGGTCGCCGACGTGGCCGACCAGCTGTCGCGCGCCTTGGGCGCAACCATCCCCGACGCGATCAAGCCCGAGGTGCCCACCAGCGGCAAGCAGACCGGATGGCCGATCGCCAGCCGGATCGAACCGCCTCGCCCGCACTCCATCTTCCGCTGACCCGCCGCCGGGGGATGCGTCCCCCGGTATCCAGCCGAGCGAAAACCGGCTGCCGCGCCTTTCGGCCGGCCGCAAGCGGTCGGTGCGCTGTGTTGTTGTCTGGTCGCATGATCGACACGCTGGTACGGTTCCGCTCAGCGTGATCATGCTAAAGCTGCCCGCGCAACACGCCCGGGAGGCCTGGTTCCATGCCGCTTCGCATCGTCGACGTCCGCGAGATCACCCAGCCGATCAGCTCACCGATCCGCAACGCCTATATCGACTTCTCCAGGATGACGACCAGCCTGGTGGCCGTGGTCACCAACGTGATCCGCGATGGCAGGCCGGTGATCGGCTATGGCTTCAACTCCAACGGACGCTACGGCCAGGGCGGGCTGATCCGCGAGCGTTTCGCACCCCGGCTGCTGGAAGCCGACCCCGCCACGCTGGTGGACGACACCGGCGACAACCTGGACCCCGATCGGATCTGGGCCACGATGATGCGGAACGAGAAGCCGGGCGGGCATGGCGACCGGTCCGTCGCGGTGGGCACGATCGACATGGCCGTATGGGAC
>CAYZKM010000405.1:0-4888 GCA_964478525.1 uncultured Bifidobacterium sp. | reverse complement strand
CTCCCTGAGTGCTGGAGCATGGCCTTGGCGCGCTCGGCGTCTGCCTTCGCCTGATCACGACGCGGGCTTTGATGTGCCCGCCTCGATCATGCGCTGGAACTCAGGGCGGCGGTCGTTGGTCGCCGACGCGCCCGGCTCCACATAGGTCTCGACCAGCTCGTAGCCGCGCGCGGCGCAATAGGCTTCGCCCTGCCGCTTCTGGTCGGGAATGGAGACATCATGCTCGGCCTGCCGCGCCGTCGAGACGCGCAGATACAAAGCGGCGCGCAACGGTACGGTCATGGCAGATGTCTCCGTGTCAGATCATGGGGCCGACCCGAACAACTCATCGAACAGGTCTGCGAACCATCGCTCGAATGCCTCGACGTCCGCCTCTGTGACGGGCGCATGGCCCGGCCAGTCGTCGGCGACGGTCCAAGTCGAGAGGTCATGCTTCGGCGGTCGGCCCGGAAACGGCCAAGGATAGCCGAGCAGCGCTTCAAGCTGCTCGGAGACCGTGGGGGCAGGATTGAGGACAGGTCGGGGCATATCGGCAGTATCGCGCTCGCGCGTGCCAAGCAGAATGGCCCATGATTGCGCCACGTCACTCTCCAATACGCCTCGGTCGCGGCGCTGTTCATCACTCCTCTTTCCGGCCCGTTCTCGGCGACACCGCCAAGCCGAGGAACACCATCACGGCCTGGTTGAGCCGGACCACATCCTCATCGTCCAGCCGCCCGATCCGTTCGCCGACTTTGGATTTCGGGACGGTGGTGATCTTGTCCACCATCAGCCGGCAGCTGGCACGCAGCCCGTTGCGCTCGCTCGGTTCCACCATAAGCCGGAACAGGGGCGCGTCCGTCGGGTCCGTGGTGAAGGCACAGATCGTGATCGAGTCCGTCGCGTCAAAGGCGTCGTCCTGCACGATCACGACAGGACGCGGCTTGCCCGCATAGTCTTTGCCCCCTGAGACGGTCCAAATCTCGCCCCGCTTCATTCATCGTCCCAGTCGGACACCGCGTCGATGAACGCCTGATCGTCGGCGGCATGGACGCTCGCCGCTACGGCCAGCGACTGCCGGTGGGCCTCCGCCCGGAAGGACGACGCGCGCACGTCCGGCACCCAAATCTGGATCGGCCGCAAACCTTGAGCGCGCAGCCGGTCACGGTGCTCCTGCACCTTCATCTTCGTGGGCTTCGCGCCTCTCCCAGTTGCCATGACTCAGCTCCTCAACGTGGTTACATGTAACTTATCATGCGAGGCGTGCCATGGAAAGCGGCCTCGATGAGGCAGAGCGGCTATCGTTGACCGGAAATGTGCAGAAAGTGGTTATTTGGCAATAAGTTGACGGAACTACACACATTGCGCCCCAGGGCCGCACATTGTCAGATCGGCGAAAAACAGAAGTAAAAACAGTCGACCGATCGAGCCGCAACGTGCGGCCTTTTATCTGGCCCTCTTAATCGAGGGCTCTTCATCGCCGATTGAGCGCGGTGTCCACATCCTAGAAACCACACCGGGGCGCTGGAGTCGCCGCATCATTCCTGCGAGAGTCGATGCATGAGCTACCCAACAGCTAACACATTACCTGTCGTCGTCATCGTTGACCCCGATTTCGGTGAGAAGCTGGGGTCCATTCCGGCTGGACAGCCTGTGTGGATCGCAATGAGTCCCGCAAATGAGCCGACAGTGCGGTCACTATGGGAACGCCGAAACGCCCCTGATCACCTCACCGGAATCACCGGGTTACGCTTCGGTGATGGCGTTTCGGCCGAGGACAGGTTCCTTGCGGAGCTCGATACTATCAATCTCCATCACGGCCCCTATTCATCGACCTCACCGTACACGGAGATCGTAGTGATTGGAGCGCATCCAACTGCGGAAGTCCGCAAGGATCTGTCGGCATTGGGGTTTGCGGATTTCACGGAAATCGAGAACGGCTTCACCGCGAGACGTTCCCCTGAAGAAGCGATGCGACTGCGGAAATGACAGAAAGCATGAGGTCAATCGAATTGCGCTTGCCGCAGAAAATCCTTCAGCGCGCCTCGCTTCGAGGCAACGAGTATGCTTGGCCAATCGAGGAGATTCCCAAGGTCATCGAAGCAGCGCGCCAAGCCAATTTGGCAAGCATCGGGGGCCAGTTGCAGTTCCGCCTACCGGACGGAGCAACCTGCGAGTGCTATTGGGTCGAGGTTGATACTCATAAGTCGGTGCCGACGTCGCTGCCATGGCCGGAGCGCGTAGAACAAACGGCAACCGTGGCCCTTGCGGATTTCTCGCGCCTCTTGTCGAAATTCGATTTCGTCGCGGAAGGCCGCCGGTCCTTCGCGGAGCATTTCAAACATCTTGAAGCGGAGGGTGGCGACCTGGCTCAGACCATGTGCTTCGTATGGTACCTCGATGACGGCGAGCCTGCTCCCAAGGCATCGCAGTCATAGCGCCACAGCGAAAACGTAGTGATCATCGCTATCGGTCGTGGCCCGCCAGTTTTCCTGTTCGAGGTGTGAAGTTGACCCGTCTGGGTGGAGCCCTTCAGGCTTTCATCGGACGTCCACTGCATGCCCATTACCCGTCCTACTTCCCCCCTGAGTTCCGCCGCCAGATGGTTGATCTCGTGAGGGCGGACGGCTCGCCGGAAGATCTGGCGAAGGCGTACGACCCGACCGCTTATTCGATCCGGGCGTGGATCAAGGCCGCCGCGGTGCCGTCCGGGTCTTCGAATTCATGAGTGCGAATCAGGCTGTCTTTCCAGTCGCCGCGATGGTGCGGGTCCTTGGGGTATCGGGATCCGGATATCATGCCTGGCGCCAGCGGGCGCCGTCGGTGCGGGTGGTGAATGACGAATTGCTCATGAAGAAAGTGCGCACCATCCATCTCGCGTCCCAGGCTGAGGCCAGGATGGTATGCTTCGCCTTCATCGAGGGCTTCTACAACCCGGTCCGTCTGCACGCCGCGCTGGGATACCTCTCCCCTACGGCATACGGGTCTGCCAATCAGATGATCGATCCGGGACCGTGATCACGTAAGCTTACCAACACTCCACGAAACCGGGGCAGATTCAATGCAAGAGGAACCGAAACGCTAGCAGGTGCGAGAGCCAACGATGAGCTTCATTGTGTACGCGGGCGCCGCTCTCGCGGAGATTGCCGGATGCTTTGCCTTTTGGGCGTGGCTGCGGCTCGATAAATCGCCCTGGTGGCTCATGCCTGGCATGCTGTCGCTCGCCCTGTTCGCCTATTTGCTGACTCTCGTCGAAAGTGACGCTGCGGGTCGCGCCTATGCAGCCTATGGCGGCGTTTATATCGCCGCGTCTCTGCTGTGGTTGTGGCTCATGGAGGGTCATCGGCCGGATCAATGGGATATGGCAGGGGCCGGGATTTGCATGGCGGGGGCGGCCTTGATCCTGCTTGGCCCGCGCTCGTAAGTCCCAACCATCTGCCTGATAGTTGTCAGACACCCCGCTTTCGGTTGTCTTTGACCAGTCGGCCCGATACGATCGTGTTGTTGATGGGGATGGAGTCCCCCGAAACCGCCCTCAGGGCTGATGACTCCTACCGTGCGAGGCCAAGGCCCGCGGTGGGAGGCGTGTACTGATCCACTCACCATAAGCCGGGGCCGCGCTCAACCTGTTGCGCGGGAGAGGCCGAGTGATGGTCGATTGGGAGTGGACACATGCCGGGGCCTCCGCCGCGGCAGCCCTCCTTGCGTCGCTCGTGGAATTCATCGAGGCCCTGACGGTCGTGCTCGCCGTCGGCGCCATACGTGGATGGCGGGGGGCTTTGTCCGGTGCCGGCCTCGCCCTTCTTGTGCTTGTGGTTCTCACGGCCGTTCTCGGCCCCGCGCTGACGCGCATTCCTGCTGCACCGGCCGATCTCTTCGATCCCCGAAAACGCACTCAAGTTCATTGTCGGCGGCTTCCTCTCCGCCTTCGGCACCTTCTGGCTCGGCGAGGGAATCGGCGTCGCCTGGCCGGGAACGGACTGGGCCCTGCTGGCTCTCGTCGGTGGATACCTCCTCACCGGCATCCTCTGCGTTCGATGGACGAGATCGTTGACCGGGCAAGCGGTTTCCTTGAGGAGGCCCACATGACCCTCCTCAAGGGTATGCTCGCGGAACTGAGCGCTCTGTTTGTCGATGATGGCAGCTTCGTACTTGCCGTCATTGCCTGGGTGGTTGGAGCTGTCGTCCGCCTGCGCATCGGCCTTACCGATCCGGTGGTCGAGGCCGTCCTGCTGTTCCTCGGCCTTGCCATCTTGCTGGCGGAGAATGTTATCCGCACGGGGCGCGCGCACGCCGCCCGCACGCGATGACCGGCTGTCTATGGATAGGCATCGGCGGCGCGCTGGGCAGCATCGGCCGAGCGTGGTTTGCGCTCGCGGTTGCCGGCTATTCTGCAAGAGCACGGTATCGCCGCCGCGTTGCACATCGTCGTGGACGCTGGCAGGTCGACCGGGGAGCGGATCCTAAAGGCAGCGCACCAGGTCGTAGCCGCAGAGCGCCACCCGCAACCCATGTCAGCAATTGGGCACAGCACGTGACCGACGCCCGCGCCCATCTGTTGATAATTTCATTAGACACGACAGGCGATTGCGTTTCCAGTGCGTGGTCCGTGAATGCCTGCACGACCACAAAGGAAGCGAACCATGAGCGAAAATGACAGCGGGACCGCCGGCAAATGCCCCGTGATGCACGGCGCGCGGCCCAACGCGACATTCGCCGGCCGGACGAACCGGGACTGGTGGCCGAACCAGCTGAACCTGGGTGTCCTGCGCCAGCATTCCAGCCTGTCCGATCCGATGGGCGCGGCATTCACCTATGCCGACGCGTTCCGCAGGCTCGACCACAAGGCCCTGAACGCCGACCTCGACGCGCTGATGACGAATTCGCAGGACTGGTGGCCGGCGGACTG
>CAYZKM010000404.1:0-4916 GCA_964478525.1 uncultured Bifidobacterium sp. | reverse complement strand
CCGGCGGCCATCCTGGGCCGGCTTGAAATGCTGGCCGGCCGCCGGCTTGCCCTGGCCGGGGAGATCCTGATCACCGCGCAGCGCCACCGCACGCAGGAGCGGAACCGCGCCGAGGCGATGGCAGCGCTGATCCGGCTGATCCAGCACGCCGCCATCGCGCCGGTCCGGCGGGTGGCGACCCGGCCGACCCATGCGTCGAAGACGCGGCGGCTGGAGGAGAAGGCCCATCGCGGCAGGATCAAGCGCGGCCGCGGCGGCATCGATCCGGACTGAACGCCGCCCCCGTTCAGCCCCGCCCGGTCAGCGCCACCCGGTCAGCCCCGCCCGGTCAGCGCCACAGGGCGCGCGTGATCAGCACCGTGGCCAGCACCGACAGCACGATCAGCGCGGTGGCCCGGTGATGGTGGGGGCGGGCGCGGTGGAACCCCCAGGTGCCGATCCAGGACCCGCCGACCAGGACCGGCACCGACAGGGCGGACCAGACCAGCACCTCGTGGCCGATCATGCCGCGGACGGTCATCGGCACCATCGAGGTCAGGCCCGACAGCATGAAGAACACGATCGAGGAGGCCCGCACCACCGCCGCGCTGTGGCGCAGCGCGATCAGATAGACCACGATCGGCGGCCCGCCCATCGACGACAGCCCGCTGATCACCCCCGACACGGTGCCGACCGCCAATGTGATCGGCCAGGACGGGCGCCGCGACAGGCTCGCCCCCCGCCACAGCACGATCACGGACGCGGCGATGATCAGCCCGATGGCCAGGCGCACCGTGTTGGGTGGGAAGGCGGTCAGGATGCTCAGCCCGATCGGGATGCCGATCAGCAGGCCCGGCGCCAGCGCGCCCACCGACCGCCAGTCGCACTGCCCCCAGGCCTGGCGCAGCCCGCCCACGCCGACGATCACCTGCAGCACCACGACGAAGGGCACCACCTGGGTGGGCGGCAGCGCCAGGCTGAGCAGCGGCACCGCGGCCAGGCCGAAGCCGAAGCCGGTGAAACCGCGCAGGACCGAGGCCGCGAAGACCCCGAACAGGACGGTCAGCAGGGTCGCGATCATCGGAGCGGGCAGTGGCTCGGGGTGCGGGCGAGCGGGCGGTATCGTTCCATTATCGTGCCGAATTTCCGGGGCTGCTCGGCCCCCGGGGTTGCCTCGCGAGACGAAAGCAAGCATTATCATGGCCATGGGCCGGGTGAAAAGCGCCTGCGGCGTGAAAAAAAGCCGCAAGTTCACCGCTTTGGTGGATTTTGATAAGACAATGCTGGTCGTTTCGACCGCGTTGACGGGTGCCTATTCTCTGACAGGCCTCCCATTGAACAGGGATTCACGCGATATTTACCAATCCGGCGTTCTCTGTCGCATGAAGAATCGACAGTATCTGGCAATGGCATGGCTCGCGGCCGGCTCCGTGCTGGCATTGCAACCAGGCTGCGCCGAGGCAGGTGCCAAGCCCGCGCCCCAACCCGTACCGGTCGCCGAGAATCCCGGCTGGACCGGGGAAAGCGGCACCGCATCCTACTACGGCAAGGCGCATCACGGGCGCCGGACCTCCTCGGGGGAGCGTTTCGACCAGCGCGCGCTGACCGCCGCCCATCCATGGCTGCCCTTCGGCACCCGGGTCAAGGTCACGCATGAAGCCTCCGGCCGCTCGGTCATCGTCGTGATCACCGACCGCCTGCATTCCCGCCGCCGCGTGGTCGACCTGTCGGTCGCCGCCGCACAGCAGCTCGGGATGATCCAGCAGGGCATCGCCCGGGTGACACTGGAACCGGCCTGACCGCCCGGCATCTGTGCCCGCCCGGCCTGCCCACCTCCGCCGAACCGTGATAGGACCACGCCAGCCGGAGGGAAGCGCCCGATGCAACAGGATATCCGCGGACTTGAAGCCACCGCCGCCTCGCAAGGCGCGGTGGATGCCTACGATCATGTGATCGACGGCTATCTGCGCTATCGCGCCGACCTGCCCCTGCGCGTGACGGCGCTGATGGAAGCCGACCCGGAATTCGGCCTGGCGCACTGCCTGAAGGGCTATTTCGCCATGCTGTCCTACAAGGCCGCCGCCCTGCCCATGGCGCGCCAGGCGCTGGCCGATGCCTGGACCTTCACCACCAGCGCCACCCCGCGCGAACAGGCCCATGCCGCCGCCCTGGAAGCCTGGATCGACGGCGCGCCCGACCGCGCGGTGGCGATCTGGAACCAGATCCTGGCCGACTACCCGCTTGATATCCTCGCCTTCCGCCTCGCCCATTTCGTCAATTTCTGGCTCGGCCGGCCCGAGGCGATGCTGGCCTCGGTCCTTGCCGTCGAACGCCACTGGTCCGAGGCCCTGCCCGGCTACAACGGCATGCTGGGCTGCCGCTGCTTCGCGCACGAGGAAAGCGGCTACTACACCGAGGCCGAACATGCCGGGCGGGACGCGATCCGCCGCGACCCGGAAGATTTGTGGGCGGCCCATGGCGTGGCCCATGTGCTGGAAATGACCGGCCGCCGCGGCGAGGGCATCGCCTGGATCGGCGGGCTGCACCAGAACTGGGAGCAGGGGAACAATCTGCGCCACCATCTGTGGTGGCACCTGGCCATGTATCACCTGGAACGCGGCGACCACGCCCGCGTGCTGGCGCTGTACGATACCCGGTTCCGCGACATGAACGCACCGCTGACCCAGGCCGTGCCCGATCTGTATATCGACATGCAGAACGCCGCCTCGATGCTGTTCCGCCTGCGCCGCCACGGGGTGGATGCCGGCGATCGCTGGGTGGAGCTGGCCGACAAGGCCGAGGCGCGGATCGGCGACTGCCTGTCCGGCTTCACCCTGCCGCACCTGATGATGGCTCTGGTCGCCACCGGGCGGGACGCCGCGGCCGAGCGCATGCTGGCCGGGATGCGCGACTTCGCCCAGGGCGAGGGGATCAACGCCCGCCTGGTCGCCACCCTGGCCCTGCCGGTGACCGAGGCGGTGCTGGCCCACGGCCAGGGCCGGTACGATCGCGCCGTCGCCCTGATGCGGCCCGTCCTGGGCGAGATGTACCAGCTGGGCGGCAGCCACGCGCAGCAGGACGTGCTGGAACAGCTGTTCCTCGATGCCGCCCTGGCCGCGGGGCTGGATGACGATGTGCGCCTGCTGATCGAGCGCGTGGCGGGCCGCCATCCGGTGCCGCCCGCCCGCCGAACCGGCTATGCCATGGCGGCCGGGGTATCGGGGTAGGCTTGGCCGGACTCCGGCCCCACCGATACATGCGCTAACCATCTGGCATTAACCATCTGGCACGAACCATCTGGCGCCAACCATCCGGGGGAACACCGTCCAATGAGCATCACCCGCGCACCCAAGCGCCAGGCGCCCGCGCTGACCGCCGACTGTCATTTCCACATCTTCGGCCCCTATGACCGGTTCCCGCTCAGCCCCGGCCGCGGCTACAGCCCGCCGCCGGCCCTGGTGCCCGACTATCTGCGCATGGCGGAAACCGTGGGCATCCAGCGGATGGTGGTGGTGCAGGCCTCGGTCTCGGGCACCGACAATGGCGTGACGCTGGATGCGGTGGCACAGTTCGGGCTGCACCGGGCCCGCGCCGTGGTGGTGATCGACGACAGTTTCGATGCCGCCTCGCTGCAACGGATGCACGACCAGGGCACGCGCGGGGTACGGTTCAACATGGTGTCCGGCAACGGCACGCCCGAGGACCAGTTGGAAGCGCTCGCCCGCCGCATCGCGCCGCTGGGCTGGCACATCCAGGTCTATATCGAGGGCGACAAGATCCTGGAGGTCGGCGCGCTGCTGGCCAGGCTGCCGGTCGAGGTCGTGGTCGATCATTGCGGCGGCGTGCACGCCGCGCGGGGCACGGCGCATCCGCAGTTCCAGGCCCTGCTGCGGCTGATGGACAGCGGGCGGGCCTGGATCAAGACCTGCAGCTATCGCGTGTCGTCAAAGGGGTATCCCTGGTCGGACGCGGAAGCCAACGTCAAGGCGCTGGTCGGTGCCGCGCCGGAACGCTGCGTGTGGGGCACCGATTGGCCGCACCCGCAGATGACCCCGGTGCCCGAGGCCGGGCAGCAGCTGGACCTGTTCATGGAATGGGTGCCCGACGCGGCGCTGCAGCAGCGCATCCTGGTCGACAACGCCGCGCGCCTGTACGGCTTCTGATCGCTTGCATCGGGCGCGGGAACAGGCCTCACGGCTTAGTGTTTACCAGTCATAAACCCTTCTGGGTTTATGAAAGGCCGGAACTTGCAACCTGGCCTGACCGTGACGCTGAGCAGTTTCGTCCTTGTCGTCGTCCTGTTCCTGCTGCTTGCCGTGGGAACGATCGTCACGCTGCGGCGCGATCGGCCGCGCGCGCCCGCCGCGGTCGCGCCGGTCCCGACCCTGTCCGGTGCGGTCGATCTGCGCGGCGAGGTGGAATGGGTTTTCCACGACCTGGCCGATCTGGCGCGCCGGCATTTCGTGCAGCTGGAAACCGCGGTGCCGACCGGGGTACGCCTGCGCATCGACCAGCCGGGGTTGCGGGCGATGCTGACCGACGCGGTCGCCGGCGCGATCCGCGCGGCGGATGGCGGGCATGTGCTGGTGGCCGTGTTCACCGACCCGCAGGGGATCGAGATCACCATCACCGATGACGGGCCGGTGCGCGACGATGCCTCCCGCGGCGCTGCCTTGCGTGCGAGCGCGGCGTTCCTGGGGATGCGAGGCGGCGGCGTGGCCATCGATCAGCGGCCAGGGCAGGGCACCACGGTCACGCTGCGGGTGCCGGCCCGCCGGCCGCGTCCGCCCTCGTCCGAGGCCGGCCGGCGGGACAAGGTCGCGTGCTGTTCGCCGGGCGGCGATGGCGCAATTCCGCACCGGGCGATCATATTCTAGCGCGCGCTGACCGTAACCGGTCAGCGCGCGCTATCTTATTGTTTGATCGCATGATTCACC
>CAYZKM010000403.1:0-4922 GCA_964478525.1 uncultured Bifidobacterium sp. | reverse complement strand
GCATGATCACGCTGAGCGGAATCGTGGCAGCGTGTGAATCATGCGATCAGACAACGAGATAGCGCGCTCTGGGTCCGCCGTTCAGGCATACGGGTCGCTGACGGCCCGCGCATCGGCCAGCGTTTCCAGCGCGTTCAACTGCGCCAGGGTTCGGTTGACGGTCGCCTCGGGCAGCGGGCGGACCGCGTTCGCGGCGTTGTCGCGGAACTTCGCCGCGCATTGGGCGTCGGAGAGGGGTTTTTCGGGAGAGCCGATAGGGTCGGTGCCCTGAACCCGCGTCGTCCGGCCGTCGCGATGGCGGACGGTGATCGCCAGCCATCCCTTCGGCTTGCCCTCGACCGCGGTGCCGGCGATGCGGTCGGACAGTGCCAGGACGTCGGGCGTGCCAAGGCCGGCGACGTCGCCGATGCCGACCTGGCCCAGCACCAGGGCATTTGCCACCAGGAAGGGCTGGGCGAACTGCGCCTCCACCACCTGGGTGGGGCGGCGCTTGAACGGGCCGTTCCGGAACTGATCGGCATGGTTGAACGGATCGGCCTCGATGGCGACCGAGTCGATGTCGGCCGCCCCGGCGATGCCCAGCGCGGCGCGGGCGGCCAGGGCGGCGTCGATGGCGGCATGCAGCGGGCGGCCGCAGGGATAGGGCTTGAAGCTGAGGCCCTCGCCGCGGAACGCCGTGCCGAGATCGCGCGTCAGCAGGGCGGCGTCGGCGCCGTCGGGCTGGTACAGCTCCAGGAAGCCGAAGCGGCCGTTGAAGATGTTGTGGGCGCCGGTGAAGTCGCGCCGCGCCAGCAGGGCCGAGAACACCCCGCCGCTGGCGGCCTGCCCGGCCTGCAGGCGCTTGGTCAGTGCCCCGTCCAGGATGCATTGACGGTTCCCCGCCGCATGGCTGTACGCAATCCCGAAGCCGTGGCGGATCTGCTCGGCGTTCAGGCCCAGCAGCTTCGCGGCCGCAGCGGTGGCACCGAAGATGCCGATGGCGGCGGTGCGGTGCCAGCCCCGGTCCAGCGTCGAGGCCAACGCAATGCGGCAGGAGATATCCAGGCCCAGGGTCACGGCCAGAATGAAATCGCGTCCGGACACGCCGCCAAGCCTGTCGGCCATCGCCAGCGTGGCGGACAAGACCGAGATGCCCGGATGGATCGACCCGGCGGTGTCGTGCGTGTCGTCGAAATCGAGCGCGTGGCCCATCGCCGCGTTCATCATCGCCGCCGCGGGCGTGGGCATCAGGCGATCGTGCAGCAGGACGCGGGCTTCTTCCTTGCCGCCCCATTCGTCCAGCAGCGCGTAGATGTCACTGATGCCCGGCGCGCCACTGCCGCCCAGGATGCAGCCATAGGTGTCGATGATGTCGCGCTTCGCGGCGGTGACGGCCGATGCCGGCAGGTCGGCATAGCCGGTGCGGGCGACGTGTTCGGCCAGCGCGAAAGACGGATCCTGGACCATGGCGCGGTTTCTCCCGTGATGGGGATGCAATAGCCGGTCCTGCCGGATCAGGCGAGACGGGGCACGGCCGCGGTTTGGTGTCGTGGTCCGCCAGTATCAGACGTGGAAGCTTTCCCCGCAGCCGCAGCGGCCCTTCTCGTTGGGGTTCACGAAGGTGAAGCCCGATTGCAGCTTCTTGACCTCGTAGTCCATCACCGTGCCGATCAGGAACAGGCTCGCCTTGCGGTCCACCAGCACCGTCAGGCCCTTGTCCTTCACCACCTCGTCGGTCGGGGCGGCGGCGTCGGTCCAGCTCATGTCATAGGACAGCCCCGAGCAGCCCTTGGTCGACACACCGATGCGCAGCAGCTTGCCCTGCTCGCCCTTGTCATACAGTTGGCGCAGGCGATCGGCGGCGGTGTCGGTCAGGGACATCAGCGGCGGCAGTTCGCGGACCTTGCGCGGCGGGGGGGTGGTCGTTGTGCTCATGGTTCGGCCTATCTCGCGATCGATCAGAACATGTTCAACTGCAGGCGGGCTTCTTCCGACATCCGGCTGGGGTCCCAGGGCGGGTCCCAGACCGTCTCGACATCGCACCCGTTCACGCCCGGCACGGTCAGCACGGCGTTGCGCACCTGTTCGGGCAGTTCCTGCGCGCTCGGGCAGGCGGGGGCGGTCAGCGTCATCTCGACCTTCACATGGCCGTCGTCATGGATGTCGACGGCATAGATCAGGCCGAGTTCATAGATGTTCACCGGGATTTCCGGATCGTACACCGTGGCGATGGCGTCGATCAGCGCTTCCTCGGTCGGCCGCGGCGGCGTCTCCCCGTCGGGCGTCCAGGCGGCATGGGGCTGGCTCACGTCATTCACTGCTCGCCTCCTTGGTGCCATCCAGCGCGGCGATCAGCGCATGCCAGGGCAGCGTCGCGCATTTCACCCGCGACGGGTAGTCGTGCACGCCCGACAACGGCGCCAGGCGCTCCATCGGCGTCGCGAGAGCGCCGTCGCAATGCGGGCAGGTGCCGGTGCGCGCCATCTCGCGGAATGCCTCGAACAGCGCCCTGGTATCGGCCTTGCCGCGTCCCTGCACGGTTTCCGCCATCAGGTCGGCGGATGCGATGCTGATCGCGCAGCCCCGCGCCTCGAACCCCGCCTGCGCGATGGTGCCGTCGGGGGCCAGTTTCAGCCACACCTGCACGCGGTCGCCGCACATCGGGTTGTCGCCCTTGGCGGTGGCGTCGAATTCGGCCAGGCGCTGGGCGTGGCGCGGCTTGCGGCCGTGATCCAGGATCACTTCCTGGTACAGGTCGCGCAGATCGTCGAAGGTACTGCCGGACATCAGGTGAAGAACTCCCGCACGCGGGTCAGGGTATCCGCCAGCATGTCGATCTCCTGGTGCGTCGTATAGACGCCGAAGGTGGCACGCGCGGTACTGTCCAGGCCGAGCCGGCGCATCAGCGGTTCGGCGCAGTGGTGGCCGGCGCGCACGGCGATGCCTTGCCGATCCAGCAGGGTCGCCACATCGTGCGCATGGGCCTTGTCCATGGTGAACGAGATCACCCCGCCGCGATCCTGCGCTCGGCCGATGATGTGCACACCCTCGATGGCGCCGATGCGGGCCAGAGCATGATCGACCAGCGATGCCTCGTGCGCCGTGATGGCGTCGTAGCCGATGTCCAGCACCCAATCGACGGCGGCCTTCAGCC
This sequence comes from uncultured Bifidobacterium sp., assembly GCA_964478525.1. Taxonomy (GTDB): domain Bacteria; phylum Pseudomonadota; class Alphaproteobacteria; order Acetobacterales; family Acetobacteraceae; genus Rhodopila. Next base: position 1,789 of record CAYZKM010000403.1, on the reverse strand, counting down.
CGATGCCTTCCAGGATCGGCGGGGTGCCGGCCTCGAACTTGTGCGGCACCTGCGCCCAGGTGGATTTCTCGAACGTGACCGAGGAGATCATGTCGCCGCCGCCCATGAAGGGCGGCATGCTCTCCAGCAGTTCCTTGCGTCCCCACAGCACGCCGATGCCGGTCGGGCCGTACAGCTTGTGTCCTGTCCAGGCGTAGAAGTCGCAGCCCAACGCCTGGACGTCGACGCGGCGATGCACGATTGCCTGCGCGCCGTCGAACATCACCCTGGCGCCATGGGCGTGCGCGATCTGCACGATCCGTTCGGCCGGCGTGACGGTGCCCAGCACGTTCGACATATGGGTGATCGACACCAGGCCGACCTTGCCGTCGGACAGCAGCGCCTCGAACGCGTCCATGTCCAGCTCGCCGGCATCGGTGATCGGCGCGACGCGCAACTCGATCCCACGCTCGTCGCGCAGCATCTGCCAGGGCACGATGTTGGAGTGATGCTCCATCGCCGAGATCACCACCGCCTGTCCGGGCCTGAGGATGCCGCGCCCGAAGCTGTGCGCCATCAGGTTCATCGATCCGGTGATGCTTTGCGTCAGCACGATCTCGGACCGGTCGGCGGCGTTCATCAGGCGCGCAATCGAGTCGCGGACGCCTTCATAGGCATCGGTGGTCCGCTCGCTCATCCAGTGCAGGCCGCGATGGACGTTGGCGTACTGGGTTTCCATCGCGGTGACCATCGCGTCGATCACCGCGCGCGGCTTCTGCGCCGAGGCGCCGCTGTCCAGGAACACGAACGGCTTGCCGCGGATGGTCTGCGACAGGATCGGAAACTGCGCCCGGATCCGCTGGACGTCGAACGCCTGTGTGGTCGCGTCGTTCATGCCGCCTGCCTCTCCCACCAGCGTTGCACGCCGTCGTCGAGGATGGCGCGGATCGTATCGTTGGTGACGGCTTCCAGCGCTTCGGTCAGGAAGGCGCGCACCAGGATCGCCCGTGCCTCGGCTTCGGGGATGCCGCGCGCGCGCAGGTAGAACATCTGGTCGCCATCCAGTTCGCCGACCGTCGCGCCATGGCTGCACTTCACGTCGTCGGCGAAGATCTCCAGCTCCGGCTTGGTGTCCACCTCGGCATCCGGCGACAGCAGCAGGGCCTGGTTCATCTGATAGCCGTCGGTCTTCTGCGCGTGGCGGGCGACCTCGATCCGGCCCTGGAACACGCCGCGGGATCGTCCGCCCAGCACGTTCTTCACCGTCTGGCGCGAGGTTCCCTGCGGTTCGGCATGGCGCACCACCGAGGTGAAGTCGGCGTGCTGCGTGCCGGACAGCAGCTGCGCGCCGTTCATGTGCGCGCTGGCCTGCGCCCCGGACAGGGTGGCGTGGATTTCCGTGCGGGTGACGCGCCCGCCCAGGTTCAGGGTGAACCCGTCATAGGTGCCGTGGGCGCCGACATCCGCGTAGATCGTCGCCAGGTGGAACGCGGCGGTCGATTCGTCCTGCAGCCGGATATGGGCCAGATGCGCGCCGGGCGCGACGTGCACTTCGGTGACCGGGTTGTGCAGGTAGGCACCCTCGCCGAGACAGGTTTCCAGCAGCGTCAGGCGGGCGCCGGCTTCCAGGCGGATCGCATGGCGTGGATGGAAGGCGACGCTGCCGGTGCCGATGCTGACCAGGCGGACGATGCCGGCGTCGATGCCGGTGTCGATACGCAGGCCGGCGCCATCCTCGGCCAGCATGGTGTTCAGCGCGACCAGCGGTTCGCGGTCCGGCCAGGTCAGCGTGCCGAAATCGGGCCGTTCG
>CAYZKM010000402.1:0-4929 GCA_964478525.1 uncultured Bifidobacterium sp. | reverse complement strand
AATTCGGGAAATTCCTTCTCAGACAAGGTTGAAGTCGGTCGCCTTGGGGTACAGGAAGCTCTCCACGTGCTCCTTGCCCCCCTTCCAGCCGTAGCCGCTCATCTTGGTGCCGCCAAAGCCCGTGGCCGGGTCGATCACGCCGTAGCAGTTGACCCACACCGTGCCCGAGCGGATGCCCTGCGAGAACTTGTGCGCGGTGCCGAGGTTTTGCGTCCACACGCCGCCTGCCAGGCCGTAGGGCGTGTCGTTGGCGATCCGCAGCGCCTCTTCCACCGTGTCGAACGGGATCAGCGAGGCCACGGGGCCGAAGATCTCCTCGCGGGCGATGGTCATGTCGTTGCGCACGTTGGCGAACACGGTGGGGCGGACGAAGAAGCCGCGGTTCAGGTTCTCCGGCCGGCCGGGGCCACCGCAGACCAGCTCCGCACCCTCGTTGATGCCGGCCTGGATCAGGCGCTGGATCTTGTTGAACTGCACCTCGCTGACGACCGGACCGATGGTCGTTGCGGGATCGTTGACGTCACCGACGATCACCCGGGCGGCCGCGGCACGCGCGATCGCCGTCACTTCCTCGTGGCGGTCCTGCGGGACGAACATGCGGGTCGGCGCGTTGCAGGACTGGCCCGAGTTGCCCATCATCCCCAGCACGCCCTTGGTCACGGCGGTCTGGAAGTCGACGTCGGGCAGCAGGATGTTGGCCGACTTGCCGCCCAGTTCCTGCGCCACGCGCTTCACCGTCTGCGCCGCGGCGCGGGCGACCAGGATGCCGGCGCGGGTGGAACCGGTGAACGACATCATGTCGACGTCGGGATGCGCCGACATCGCCTCGCCGACGACGCCGCCCTCGCCCTGGACCATGTTGTAGACACCGGCCGGGACGCCGGCGGCGTGCATGATCTCGCTCCAGATGATCGCGTTCAGCGGCGCGACCTCGGACGGTTTCAGCACGATGGTGGACCCCGAGGCGATCGCCGGGGCGACCTTGCAGACGATCTGGTTGATCGGCCAGTTCCATGGGGTGATCGCGCCGACCACGCCGATCGGTTCGCGGCGGATCAGGGTGGAGCCCTCGACCCATTCGAACGGATAGGTCTCCAGCACCTGGATCATCCGCATCAGATGGCCGGTCCCGGTAGCCGCCTGGCGTTCCAGGGCGAACTTCCGCGGCGCGCCCATTTCCTGCGACAGGATGTCGGCGATGTCGTCGCGGCGCTTGTTGTATTCGGACAGAACGGCCTTCAGCAGGTCCAGGCGCTGGGCGCGCGTGGTGCGTGCGAAGGCGGGGAAGGCGGCCTTGGCGGCGGCGACGGCACGGTCGACATCGGCGGGCCCGCCACAGGCGATCTGGGTGAATGTCTCCTCGGTCGAGGGATTGACGACGCCGACCAGGGTCGGCTGGATCGGATCGACCCAGGCGCCGTTCACATAGTGCTGCTGTTCGTGTTGCATATCCGATCCTCCGGTGAACTCGACGTGTTGCGGCGCCGAACGCTGCCGTCGCTATATACGGTGATATATGTCGATTGGGGAGTCCCGGACCGGCAGGGCACGGGACGGACCAGTGCTCGCAGCCGCCCGCTTTCGCCGGACAGGGCGAGCGGTCTTCCGGCGAAACCCGATTTTGCAGGAATTGGTCGGAGCGGCGGGATTCGAACCCACGACCCCCAGTCCCCCAGACTGATGCGCTACCAGACTGCGCTACGCTCCGACCGGGCGTGGCACCGTTTACCAACACCGCCCGCGCGCCGCAACGCCTGATGGAGGCGAAACCGTCCCGCCCCGCGTTTCATCCATCCGCGCGCTCGGCTATGCTGGCCCATGCCTGCGCGTTGCCCCTATCCCTGACATGGCATTTCCCCACCCCCGGCGGGACCGCCGCCCGCTGGTCCTGGCAGCCATCGCCGTGCTGGTCGTGCTCGCCTATGCCGGCATGACGCGCTTCATCATCCATGACACGGCCCAGCATGAAGTCGTCTTCCCGCCGCTGGTCCAGTCCGACGACCCGCCCCTGCGCATCTACGCCGACATCCAGGCCGTCAGTCCGGTGCGCGCCTCGATCGACGTGAAGCTGTCTTTCGCCATCCGCGTCGCCGCCACCGGGGTGCGCTTCGGTGCCCGTGCCCCGCACGAGGTGATGCTGAAGCTGCACGACGGGGCCACCGACCGCCAGGTCATCCTGCCGGGGCAGGAGCCGATGCGCCCGGTCGACCTCGACCTCGACATCGCCGCGGGGGCGGTCGATGCCTATCCGTTCGACGCCTATCGCGCCGACCTGACCATCGAGGCGTTCCGCCGCCTGCCGAGCGGGGAGCTTGCGCCGATCCCGGTGCACCTGACCGTGTGGAACGCACCCGCGATCTGGGCGGTCAGCACGGCGCGGGCGGCGGCGGCGGACTCGAGCGGGATCACCCTGACGATCGGGGTGCGCCGTCCGTTGCCGCATATCCTGTTCGCCACGACGATCTATGCCGCCATGGTCTTGATCGCCGCTATCGCGTTGACGGTCGGCACGCTGACGTTCCTGGGCATCCGGCGGCTGGACACGACGCTCGCCGCGGTGATGGCGGCGATGCTGTTCTCGGTGCCGGCCCTGCGCAACCTGATGCCGGGCAGCCCGCCGGTGGGCGTCCTGGCCGACAATCTGGTGTTCCTGTGGGCCGAGTTGTCGGTGCTGCTGGGATTGGCCCTGATGGCCGTCACCTGGGTGAAGGCCGAGCGGGGCGGCTAGCCTAGCGCGATCGCTTGAGGCCGCAGGCCAGAGAGCGTGAATCGCGCGACCCGATCAAGCCTGATCGCTCAAGGCCGCGGGCTGCTTCAGGGCAGCAGGGCCCGCAGCCGCTCCAGCTCGGCCAGCGTCTCAGCCAGCAGGGTGCGCAGCCGCTCCACCTCGGGGTCGACGCGGGCACGCGGTGCGGCGCGCGGCGCACTCGGCGGGGGCGGTTCCAGCTCCAGCCCCGGGATCAGCAGTTCGGCCTCGGCCGCCTCGGCGCCATCCTCGGCCCGTTCGCCGGGTGCGGGGGGCGGGATGTCATCGGACAGCCTGCCGCCGCCCTCGCGCAGCAGGCGCTGCACACCCTTGATCGTATAGCCTTGAATGTAAAGCAGATCGGAAATCCGCCGCAGCAACAGGATGTCGTCGGGCCGGTAATAGCGCCGGCCGCCCCCGCGCTTCAGCGGCTTGACCTGCGGGAACCGGCCTTCCCAGAACCGCAGAACATGTTGTGGGATATGAAGTTCGTCGGCTACTTCACTGATAGTCCTGAAGGCATTGGGCGCCTTCTTGGGCCGAGCACGGCCGGCGGGGGAGGTCGGGTCGGCTTCTTCGATCCGGTCGCTCACGCGTCCGACCCCGCTGCCGTCCATCCGAGGTCACGGTACCGCCGTCCGGTCATTCGTCCAGATCCTCTCCGGGCGTCGGGGTCTTGCCATTGATCCGGGCCTTCAGCACATGGCTCGGCCGGAACACCAGGACCCGGCGCGGCAGGATCGGAACCTCTTCCCCGGTCTTGGGGTTGCGACCGATCCGGCGGCCCTTCTGACGCACAGAAAACGTCCCAAAGCCACTGATTTTAACAGATTGTCCAACCTCCAGCTCGGCGGACATCCGTTCCAGGACCATTTCGAGCAGCTCGGCGGATTCGTTTCGGGACAGGCCGACCTCGGTGTAGATCGTTTCGGCCAGATGGGCGCGTGTTATTGTCAGCATGCCCGGACGCTAGGGGGCGGCCGCCGGCACGTCAAGCTTTAGCAACAGAAATATCGGGCAGGATCAGGGGGTTGTCGCTGCAGTCCGCAACCGGATGGGAAGGATGGTTACATCCGGATCAGTGCCGAACCCCAGGTCAGGCCACCGCCCAGCGCTTCCAGCAGCACCAGCTGGCCAGGCTTCACCCGGCCGTCGCCGCACGCCTCGGCCAACGCCAGGGGCACCGAGGCGGCCGAGGTATTGGCGTGGCGATCCACGGTCACGACCACCCGGTCCGGCGGCAGGCCAAGCCGCCTGGCCATCGCGTCGATGATACGCCGGTTCGCCTGGTGCGGCACCAGCCAGTCGACATCGGCATGGGCCAGCCCGTTGGCATTCAGGCATTCCTCCACCGCCTCGGCCAGGCGGGTGACGGCGTGGCGGAACACCTCCTTGCCGTTCATCACCAGATGGCCGGGCTTGTCGGGCTGACCGACCGCGCCGTCGACATACAGGATGTCGCCCAACGTTCCCTGGGCATGGATATGGGTCGACAGGATGCCACGATCCTGTCCGCTGCCCTGTCCGGCACGCAGGAACACCGCGCCGGCGCCGTCGCCGAACAGCACGCAGGTGCCACGGTCCTGCCAGTTCAGGATGCGGGAATAGACCTCGGACCCGATCACCAGGACGCCCTGGGCCTGGCCGGCGCGGATCATCCCGTCGCCCACCGACAAGCCATAGATGAAGCCCGCGCACGCGGCCGAGAGGTCGAAGCCGAACCCCCGGGTCACACCCAGGGCGGCCTGCACGCGCACGGCGGTGGACGGGAAGGCCTGGTCGGGGGTGGAGGTCGCCAGGATGATCGCGTCCACATCGTCCGCGGTCGCGCCGGCATGGGCCAGGGCCGCGCGGGCGGCGGCGGTCGCCATGAAGGCCGCGGTTTCGTGCGGGCCGGCGAAATGACGCTGGCGGATACCGGTGCGTTCCCGGATCCAGGCGTCGGACGTGTCGATCGTGCGGGCAAGCTCGTCGTTGGTGACGACGCGCTCGGGCAGATAGCCGCCGACGCCGGCGAGGATGGATCGGGGGGACATCAGTCTTCCTGGTCAGGCGGTGGCCAGGGGCTGGCCGCCATTGGTGTCTACGCGCCCGTTCTTGTCACGCGCCGGAGTCTTGTCCAGCGCGATCCGGGCCAGGTCCGCGCGAATGCGGTCGGTGAAGCGGTGCACGACCATGTCGAT
>CAYZKM010000401.1:0-4929 GCA_964478525.1 uncultured Bifidobacterium sp. | reverse complement strand
CCGAATACACTGAACTTGCAGTGCGCGCGCTGCACACGGCGTACGGCCTCGATGCCTGAGGCGCCGCAAGACGCGCTGCTATCGTCGGCGCGCACCCATCTCGAGCGGCTGTGGAAGCGCGGCACGGATTTCCTTGGCACGCCCACCGCCATCATGGGCGGCGCTATGAGTTGGGTGAGCGAGAAGAACCTGGTGGCCGCTATCTCCAACGCCGGCGGGTTCGGTGTGATCGCGTGTGGAGCGATGACGCCCGACATGCTGGCTGGTCAAATTGCTGGCACGCAAGCACTGACCGACAAGCCGTTCGGCGTCAATCTGATCACCATGCATCCGCAGCTGGATGATCTTGTTCGCGTAACCCTGGAGGCCAAGGTCGGTCACGTTGTGCTGGCCGGCGGCGTGCCTTCGGGAGCACCGATCAAGGCAATCAAGGACGGCGGCGCCAAGGTGGTCGCGTTCACCCCGGCGCTGGCGCTTGGGCGGCGGCTTGTTCGCCAGGGCGTGGACGCCATCGTGATCGAGGGATCGGAGGCCGGCGGCCATATCGGCCCGGTCTCGCTGACCGTGCTGGCGCAGGAGATCCTGCCCCATATCCGCGACGTGCCGATCTTCGTCGCCGGCGGCCTCGGGCGGGGCGAGGCCATCCTCGCCTACCTGGAAATGGGTGCCTCCGGCGCGCAGCTTGGCACCCGCTTCGCCGCCACCACCGAGTCGATCGCGCACCCCAACTTCAAGCGCGCCTTCATCCGCGCCGCGGCCCGCGACGCGGTGCCGTCGATCCAGCTGGACGAACGCTTCCCGGTGATCCCGGTGCGCGGCCTGGTCAACGAGGGCACCAAGCGGTTCCTGGCCCACCAGGCGGACACGCGGGACCGCTTCCAGGCCGGTGACCTGTCGAAGGACGACGCCCAGCTCGCCATCGAGCATTTCTGGGCCGGCGCGCTGCGCCGCGCGGTCATCGACGGCGATGTCGAGACCGGGTCGGTGATGGCCGGGCAGTCGGTGGGCATGGTGACGGCGGAACAGACGACGGCCGAGGTGATCGCGGAACTGGTGGACCAGGCCGTCGCCGCGCTGCTCACCCGCCGCGGATAGCCCGGCATGGCGGCGCCGCGCCGGCTGCTGTCCCGCCTGAGGGACCTGCGCGCCACCGGGGCGGCACCCCTGCCGGACCTGGTGCGCCTGGTGTCCGCCGAACTGGTCAGCGAGGTCTGCTCGGTCTATGTCCACCGCCCCGGCGACATGCTGGAGCTGGCGGCCACGGAAGGGCTGAACCCCCGCGCCGTCGGGCGCACCCGGCTGCGCGTCGGCGAGGGCATCGTCGGCCTGTGCGCCGCCACCGCCGCGGTGATGAACCTGCCCGACGCGCAGAACCACCCCGCCTTCGCCTATCGCGCGGAAACCGGCGAGGAACCCTTCGCCTCGATGCTGGCCGTGCCGGTGCGCCGGTCGGGCCGCACGCTGGGCGTGCTGGCGGTGCAGAACCAGACCCCGCGGCACTACACCGAGCAGGAGGTGGACGAGCTGGAAACCGTCGCCATGCTGCTGGCCGAGATGCTGCCGGCGGATAGCGGCGACGGCCCGTCCGAGGGGCTGGGCGGCACCGTGCCGCGCATCTTCGCCGGCACCACCCTGATGACCGGCATCGCCATCGGCCCGGTGATCCTGCACGGCACGCCCAAGGCCGGCATCAGGCTGCTGGCCGACGATCCGGCCAGCGAACTCGATCGCATGCACAGCGCCGCCGAACGCATGCAGCGCGACCTGGACGAGCTGATCGCCGGCGTGCCCAGCGGCGAGCGCAGCGCCGACGTCGCCGCCTCCCGCGAGGTGCTGGAGGCGTATCGCCTGGTCGCCGCCGATGCCGGCTGGCTGCGCCGGGTGGAGGACGTGATCCGCAGCGGCATGACGGCCGAGGCCGCGGTGCAGCGCGTGGCGAGCGACCTGCGCGACCGGATGCGCCGGATCTCGGACCCGTATCTGCGGGAACGCCTGGCCGATATCGAGGACATGGCCGGCCGCCTGCTGACCACCCTGACCGGCGAGGAACCGCGCGCGGCGGTCGAGCCGGGATCGATCCTGCTCGCCCGCCGGCTGGGTCCGGCCGAGTTGCTGGACTGGCATGCCGCCGGCATCGCCGGGCTGGCGGTGGAGGAAGCGAGCCCGTCCGGCCATGCCGCGATCCTGGCCCGCGCGCTGGACATCCCCGCCGTGGGATCGACCCGGGGCATGCTGGACACCGCCCAGCACGGCGACACCGCCGTGATCGACGGCGATGACGGGCAGCTTCTGCTGCGGCCCGAGGCCGAGGTCCGGCAGGTCTTCGTCCATGCCATGGCCGTGCGGTCGGCCCAGCACGCCGGCTGGGCCGCGCTGCGCGACCGCCCGGCGGCGACCCGCGACGGCGTGCCGGTGAAGCTGATGCTGAATGTCGGCCTGGCGCTGGAGCTGGCGCAGCTGGACCGGACCGGCGCCGACGGGGTGGGGCTGTTCCGCACCGAGATCGCCATGCTGGCGCGCGGGTCCATCGCCGATGTCGCCGAACAGGCGGCGATCTATGCCCGCGCGCTGGATGCCGCCGGCAACCGTCCGGTGCTGTTCCGTACCCTGGACCTGGGGGCGGACAAGCTGCTGCCCGGCACGGTCAGCGAGGAAGAGAACCCGGCCATGGGCTGGCGGTCGATCCGCATCGGGCTCGATCGGCCGGCCCTGCTGCGCCGGCAGCTGCGCGCCCTGCTGCTGGCCGCCGGCGGGCGGCCGCTGTCGGTGATGTTCCCCATGGTCGCGACCGTCGCCGAGTTCCGCGCCGCCAAGGCACTGCTGGTCGCCGAGGCGCGCCGCGTACGCCCCGCGCCGTCGCGCCTGTCGATCGGCACGATGCTGGAGGTGCCGGCGCTGCTGTGGCAGCTGCCCGACCTGCTGAAGGAGGCCGACTTCATCTCGGTGGGGTCGAACGACCTGGTGCAGTTCCTGTTCGCCGCGGATCGCGGCACGCCGTCGCTGTACGACCGCTATGACCTGCTCTCGCAGCCGGTCCTGGACCTGCTGGAGCAGCTGCTGACCGCCGCGCGCGCCGCCAACGTGCCGGTCTCGCTGTGCGGCGAGGCGGCATCCCGCCCCCTGGAGGCGCTGGTCCTGACGGCGCTGGGGTTCACCGCGCTGTCGATGCCGGCCAGCGGCATCCTGCCGGTGAAGGCGCTGCTGGCCGAGGCCGACCTGGCATCGTTCCGCCCCGTCCTGGCCGCGATCCGGCGCACCGGCAGCGGCAGCGGCAGCCTGCGCGAGCCCATCGCCACCTGGGCGCGGGAACGCGGGCTGCCGATCTGAGCCGCCGAGTCCATCACGGAAGCGGATTGTCTCGGCCTGTGAGAGTCGTGAGGAAAGTGCCGGAAATACAGGGCAAGTATATGATGTATCTGGATAATATATTGCGTACACGGAATTTGGTGGCTGATGATTCGACGCCGCGCCCCAGACAGGGCAATGTACCCGGGTTGGCAAGAACGATGGTCATCGGTAAGTAGCGCACCGCGTCCGGCGGGTCGGTTCAGCGGAGCGGGCGACTGCATTTACGATGATCGATGGGCGAAAAAACGGGGCGACCGTGCTGCAGGATCGCGGGTCGGGGCTGGTCGACAGCCGAGGCATGATGACAGGGACTGATCCGGCCTTCACTGCGCCGGCCGAGGCGCCGCGCGCCGGTGCGGATCTGCGCGCCGCGCGCGAACGCCTGGGCTGGGAACTGCCCGAGGCCGCCGAGTACCTCCGGATTCGCCGCCTGTACCTGGAAGCGCTGGAAGCCGGGCGGCTGAGCGCGCTGCCCGCCAATGCCTACGCGCTGGGCTTCCTGCGCACCTATGCCGCGGCGCTGGGCCTGGCACCCGATGAGATGGTCCGCCGCTTCCGCGCCGAGGCGGTGGAGGTGTCGCGCAAGACCGAACTCGAATTCCCCGCCCCGGTGCCCGAGCGTGGCCTGCCCGCCGGTGCGATCATGCTGCTGGGCATCGTCCTGCTGGCCGGGGCCTATGCCGGGTGGTACCGCCTGTCGGGGGAAGGCCGCCTGCCGGCCGAGACCGTGGCCCCGGTGCCGGAGCGACTCGCCCCGCTGGCCCAGCAGGCGGTCCCGTCGGTGCTGGCGCAGGCCGTGCCGGTGCAGTCCGCCACGTCACCCGCGTCCCCCGCGCCGCTGGCGCCATCCTATGAACCGTCGATGGCCGTGCCCAGCGTCTCGCCCAGTTCGGCCGCCGCCGCGCCGGTGATCCCGCTGCCGGTGATCCCGCCTGAAATCGTGCCCCCACCACCCGCCGACCAGGTCCGCGTGACCATCCGCGCCACCGCCGATGCCTGGATCCAGGTGCGCGACAAGGGCGGCGCCATCATCCTGAACCGCGTGCTGAAGCCGGGCGAGACCTGGCAGCCGCCGGCGAAGCCCGGCCTGTCGTTCACCACCGGCAATGCCGGCGGGACCGAGGTGGTGCTGGACGGCACGCAGGTGATCGCCCTGGGCGGCAACGGCGCGGTGCGCCGCGATCTGCCGCTGGACCCCGAGATGATCAAGGACGGCAAGCTGTCGCCGATGACCGTGGCACCGGCGCCTGCCCCGCGCACACAGCAGTAGCGCCGCGGCCCCACAGACCCCATTCTAGCCCGAGCAGACGCCCGCCCGCCGGCGAGCGCGCGCCGCCCGCCATGGAGAGCAGCATGAGCAGCTATCGCCCCTACCAGGAAATCCTGCGGCGCAAGTCGCGGCGCGTCCATGTCGGCAAGGTGCCGGTGGGCGACGGCGCCCCGATCAGCGTGCAGACCATGACCAACACCCTGACCACCGACGTGGACGGCACGGTCGCGCAGATCAGGCGCGCGGAAGCCGCGGGCGTCGACATCGTGCGCGTCTCCTGCCCCGACCGGGAAAGCGCGCTGGCCCTGAAG
>CAYZKM010000400.1:0-4936 GCA_964478525.1 uncultured Bifidobacterium sp. | reverse complement strand
CTGACCCATGGCATCGTCAGCATCCTGGGCCCGCGGGCGCGCGCCAAGGGGCTGTCGATCGGCGTGGTGTGCGATGCCGGCATTCCCCCGGTCCTGCTGGGCGATGCCGGGCGCATCCGCCAGGTGCTGCTGAACCTGGTGTCCAACGCCGTCAAATTCACCGAATCCGGTTCGATCAACATCGCCGCTCGGCTGATCGGGCATGGCGATGACACGGCGACGCTGGAATGGGTGGTGCAGGATACCGGGATCGGGATCCCGGCCGACCGGATCGATGCCCTGTTCGGGGAGTTCGTTCAGGCCGACAGCTCGATTTCCCGCCGGTTCGGCGGGTCGGGCATGGGGCTGGCCATCAGCAAGCGGCTGATCGAACAGATGGGCGGGACCGTGACCGTGCGCTCGGAGCTGGGGCAGGGGGCGTCGTTCCATGTGCGGCTGACGCTGCCCGTGGTGGACAAGGTCGATACGGACGGGCCGGCGGATGTGGACGTGACCGGTGCGTTCGTGACGCATCTGTCGACGCTGGGCCGGCCGCTGCGGGTGCTGTTCGCCGAGGACAATCCGACCAACCAGTTCGTCGCGATGCAGATCCTGAAAGGCTTCAACGTGCAGGTGGACGTGGCGGCGGATGGGCTGGAGGCGGTCGATGCCGCGACCACCTTTCTGTATGACGTGATCTGCATGGACATGCAGATGCCCGAGATGGACGGTCTGTCGGCGACCCGGCTGCTGCGCCGGCGCGGCGGGCGGCTGGCCGAGATCCCGGTGATCGCCCTGACCGCGAACGCATTCCCCGAGGATGTGAAGGCCTGCCTCGATGCCGGGATGAACCTGTTCGTCGCCAAGCCGGTGCGCAAGGAGACGCTGCTGGCGGCGATGCTGTCGGCGCTAGGCGCGGCGATGCCGAACGCCGCGCTGCCCCCGCGCCAGGGCGTGCCGGCCGCGCGGGGGGCCACCGCCGCCGGACCCGAGGCCCCCGCATCGGACCACACCGCATCGGACCACACGGTGCTGGACCATGCGGGCCTGGCCGAGCTGGCGGGGGCGATCGGAGAGGACGGGGTGAGGGAGATGTGCCGCACTTTCGAATCCGAAACCCGCGTCCGCCTCGACCGCCTCTCGGACCCCGCGCGCGACCGCTCGGCCGACCGGCGAGAGGTCCATACGCTGAAAGGAGCCGCCGGCACGGTCGGCGCACCCGCGCTCGCGCGCCTGGCCGAGGCGCTGGAGCAGCGGCTGGATGATGGGACCGCGGTGACCGGGATCGAGCTGGACGCCATCCGTGATGCCTTCGCTGCCTGGCGGCAGGCAGCGCGGGCGTGCAACCGGACGGAGATCGCCTCGGCCGCCTGACCGGCGGACATCCATCGGCCGGGACCGAACTGTCCTGGATGGCGCGGCATGAGCGAAGCTGGGACAAGTCGCGCCCCGACCGCATGGACGCATCCCGCATGGCCGAACCTTCTGCAAACGAGATCAGCCGGTTCTGGCCGGTGATCCTGGCCTGTTTCAGCGTGGCCGTGTTCACCTGGGGCTTCGGCTTCTATGGCCAGTCGGTCTACCTGGCCGAGCTGCGGCGCCTGCGCGGCTGGCCGGCGGGGGCGATCACCGGGGCGACGACCTGCATGTACCTGGGCGGGGCGGTGCTGATGCCGTTCGTCCACGGCGCGATGAACCGGGCGGGGCCACGCGCGATCCTCGGCGGTGGCGTGGCGCTGCTGGGCGCGGGCGCGTGCGGGATCAGCCAGGCGCAGGCGGTGTGGCAGTTGTATCCGGCCGCGCTGGTGATGGCGGCGGGCTGGGCGGCGACCACCGGGACGGCGATCGCGACCACGATCGCGTTCTGGTTCGACCGCCGGCGCGGCCTGGCGATCAGCCTGGCGCTGAATGGCGCCAGCGCCAGCGGGTTCATCGTCGCGCCGGTGCTGGTGCATCTGTGCCAGGTGGTGGGCCTGTCGGTCGCGGTGCCGGTGGGGGTGGTGGCCGGATGGCTGCTGCTGGCCCCGGTGCTGGCGGCCTGCATTCGCCGCCCGCCGCCCGCGGCCGGGCCGGCGGTGGCGGGCGTGGATGGCGGGCCGGACGAGCGGGCGGGATTCACCACCAAGGCCGAGGCGCTGCGCGACGGTCGGTTCTGGTCGGTCTCGGCCCCGTTCGCGCTGGCCCTGGCCGCGCAGGTCGGGTTCATCATCCACATGGTGGCGTTCCTGATGCCCGGTCTGGGGCCGGCCCGCACTGGCCTCGCGGTCAGCCTGGCCTCGGTCGCCGCGATGGCCGGGCGGATCGGCGCCGGCTTCGTGATCGACCGGCTGCATCAGCGCCGGTTCAGCGCGGTCAGCTTCGCCACGCAGGCGTGCGGGCTGGGGCTGATGCTGGCCTGGCCGCTGGCGCCATGGGCGCTGTTCGCCGGCACGCTGGCGTTCGGTGCGTCGGTGGGGAATGTGATCACCCTGCCGGCAATCCTGGTGCAGCGGGAGTTCGCGTCGCGCTCGTTCGGGATGCTGGTCGGGCTGAACGGTGCGGTCGGCCAGTTCGCCCTGGCGTTCGGGCCCTGGCTGTTCGGGCTGCTGTACGATGCGACCGGCGGGTATGCGGCGGTGCTGGCGGTGTGCATCGGGCTGCAGGTGACCGCGACGGGGCTGGTGCTACGGCGGACGGCATAGCGCAAAGGCGCGATGGAACCCTATCGCCGCAGGAAACGCTCGAACGCCGCCAGGGTGGCGTCGGAGACGTGGTGCTCGATGCCCTCGGCATCCGACTCGGCGGCCTCGGCCGGCACGCCGACGGCAACCAGCAGGTCCACCACCAGGCGATGGCGGGTGCGGCAGCGCTCGGCCAGACGCTCCCCGGCATCGGTCAGGAACACGCCGCGATAGGGCTTGGCGACAGCCAGGCCCTCGCGTTTCAGCCGGCCGATCGTCTTGATCGCGGTGGCATGCGACACGCCCAGGCGGCGGGCGATGTCGGTCGGGCGTGCCTCGCCGCCATCGCCGATCAGGTCCGAGATCAGCTCGACATAATCCTCCATCAGCGCGCCGGACTGCGCCGACCGCGCCTTGCCGAAGCGGCTGGCCTGGGTGGGTTCGGCGGGCAGCGGCGCGCGCGCGCCGGCGGGTTGGGTGGGATCTGGCATGGCCCGTGTGTTTCAGCCTCTGTCTGCCCCTGTCTGCCAGAAAGGCGGAGCGAGCCGACGGCCCGCTGATCGACGCCCCTTGGCCGATCATGAACAGCGCCGATGGGTCCGGGTCAAGCCCCGGGGGACGGGTCCGAGGCGACGCCAGGCGACAGGGTGGCGGGCGCGCGGTGCGACCGGCGCGCGGCCAGCAGGCCCCGCTTGGGGGCGAACACCAGCACGGCCAGGAACAGCGCGGCCTGCGTCAGGACGATGCAGGCGCCGGTCGATCCATCCAGGTGGAAGCTGGCGATCGTGCCGACCACGCCCGAGGCGACGGCGGTGGCGACCGCGACGGCCAGCATCCGCTCGAACCTGTCGGCTGCCAGATAGCCGGTCGCGCCGGGGGCGATCAGCATCGCCACGACCAGGATCACCCCCACCGCCTTGATCGACATCACGATGGTCAGCGACAGCGCGGCCAGCAGCCCGTAATGCAGCAGCGCCACGTTCAGCCCGATGGCGCGGGCATGGGTGGCGTCGAACGATACCACCAGCAGGTCGCGCCGGCGGATCAGCACGAAGGCAAGGCAGGCGGTGCCGGTCAGCGCGGTCTCGACGATGTCACGCGCCGACACGCCCAGCACGTTGCCGAACAGGATGTGCATCACGTGCTGCTCGGTCTCGACCTTGGTCAGCAGGATCAGCCCCAGGCCGAACATGCCAGCATAGACGATGCCCATCACCGTATCGCTTTTCACCCGGCTGTTGGCCTGCAGCCAGCCGGTGGATACGGCGCAGAACAGGCCGGCGGCGAAGGCGCCCACCACCATGGGCAGGCCCAGGACGGCGGCGATGACGATGCCCGGCAGCACGGCGTGGGAGACGGCATCGCCCATCAGCGACCAGCCGCGCAGCACCAGATAGCAGGACAGCACCGCGCAGCAGGCCCCGGCGATGATCGCGATGACCAGCGCCCGCTGCATGAACGGGTATTGCAGCGGCGCGACCAGCCACTCCCACAGCAGGGTCATGGACCGGGCACCGCCGCGCGGGCCGAGCGGCGGGCGGACAGGACGCCGTGGCGGGGGGCGAAGAGGAAGGCGGCCAGGAACAGCAGCGTCTGCAGCACGACGATGACGCCGCCGGTCGCCCCGTCCAGGAAATAGCTGACATAGGTCCCGACACAGTCCGTGACGCTGCCCATGGCCACAGAGATGCACAGCAGCCGGCCGAACCGGTCGGTCAGCAGATAGGCGGTGGCACCGGGTGTGACGACCATGGCGATCACCAGGCAGGCGCCGACGGTCTGCAGCGCGGCCACGGTGCAGGCGGCCAGCAGGGTGAAGAACAGCACCTTCAGCCGCACCGGGTGCAGCCCGATGGCGCGCGCGTGGCTCTCGTCGAAGAACACCGCCATCAGGTCCTTCCAGCGCAGCAGCAGGATCGCCAGCGAGACGATGCTGATGATCGCGACCTGCCAGGCATCCTCGTCGGCAATGCCCAGGATGTTGCCCAGCACGACCGCCTGGATGTCGACCGAGACCGGGTTCAACGACACCATCAGCAGCCCGGCGGCGAAGAAGGTGGTGAAGACGATGCCGATCACCGCGTCCTCGCGCAATGTCGTCACCTGGCGGACGAAGGCCATACCGGCGGCGGCCAGCAGCCCGGTGGTGAAGGCGCCCACCGCATAGGGCAGCTTCAGCAGATAGGCCGCGGCGACGCCGGGCACCACCGCATGGCCCAGCGCGTCGCCCATCAGCGACCAGCCCTTCAGCATCAGATAGGCCGACAGGAAGGCGCAGACCCCGCCGACCAGCGCCG
>CAYZKM010000399.1:0-4937 GCA_964478525.1 uncultured Bifidobacterium sp. | reverse complement strand
GAGCAGGTCAAGGATGCGATGGCGTTGTGCGTGTCGTGCAAGGCGTGCCGCCGCGAATGCCCGACCGGCGTCGACATGGCGAAGATGAAGATCGAAACCACCGCCGCCCACGCCGCGCGCCACGGCGTCAGCCGGCGGGACGCGCTGATCGCGGCGTTGCCGCGGCTGGCGCCGCTGGCCTCGCGGCTGCCCGGGATCGCCAATCTGCGCAACCGGCTGCAGCCGCTACGCCGAGCGGGGGAGCGGTATCTGGGGATTGCCGCGGGGCGGGAATTGCCGGAGTGGCGGCGCGACCGGTTCCGCGACGAGGAGGCCGTCCGGGCGGCGCCGGCCGATCCCAGGGGCGATGTGTTCCTGCTGGCCGACACGTTCAACCGGTATTTCGAGCCCGAGAACCTGCGCGCCGCGCTGACGGTGCTGGCCGCGGCGGGGTATCGCGCCATCGTGCCGCCGGCCCCGGGGCGGCCGCTGTGCTGCGGGCGCACCTACCTGGCCGCCGGCATGATCGACAAGGCGCGGGAGGAAGCTGCCCGCACGATGCGCGGCCTGGCCGGGGATGCCCCGGTGATCGGGCTGGAGCCGTCCTGCCTGATGACGCTGCGCGACGAGTTCCGCTCGTTGATGCCGGGTGCCGAAAGCGCGGCCCTGGCCGGCCGGGCCCTGCTGCTGAGCGAGTTCCTGCAGCGGGAGAAGCCCGCGCTGGCATTGCGGCCGCTGGCCGGTTCGGCGCATGTGCACGGGCATTGCCACCAGAAATCCTTCGGCGCCTTCCCCGATGCGGTGGCCACGCTGGGGGCGATCCCGGGCCTGGCCGTGAAGCCGATCGTGTCGTCCTGCTGCGGCATGGCCGGCTCGTTCGGCTATCAGGCCGAGACGCAGGAGGCCTCGCACGCCATGGCCGAGGCGAGCCTGCTGCCCGCGGTGCGCGCGGTGCCGGCGGATGATTTCGTGGTCGCCGACGGCACCTCGTGCCGCCATCAGATCCGGGAGCTGTCGGGACGGCAGGCGATCCACTCGGTGCGGCTGCTGGAGAAGGCGCTGCGGTAGGCGCGCCGGCGGTGAAGATATTCGTCTCCCACGCATCCACCGATACCTGGGTGGCGCGTCGTATCGCCGGGCATGTGCGGATGCGGGGCATCGAGACGTTGCTGGATTTCGATCAGATCCCGGTCGGCGACGATTTTCGGGCCCGCATCCTGGAGGCGGAACGAAATCAGGAACGACCCCATGACCGGTGTCGTGATGCCACGGGAGACCGTGGTGGACATCGATGCGGTCGAAACCTACCTTGAGCAGGTATCGAAGCTGTCGGGCGGTGGGTAGAGAAGGCGCCGAGATGACCACGTCAGCAAACGTCTTCATGTCCTGGGCCCGCGAGGATCTGCGCCGTATCGAGGCCATCGGGCGCGCGCTCGCGGCGCACGGCCTGCATGTCTGGCGTGACAAAAAGCTCATGCTCCGCATGGACTGGGCCGCTGTGGTGGGCGAGACAATCCGGCGCAGCGACGTGTTCATCGTCTGTCTCAGCCCCGCCTATCTGGCTTCGTCGTTTGCGGAGCTGGAACTCGGCTTCATCCTGAGCGGCCAGCGCGATCGCGGCGGGCTGGTGATCCCGCTCATGCTGTCGCGAGTCGAACCGGGTATGCTCGGGCGGTTTCCGGTTATCGATGCCCAGGGCCGATCGGCCGGCTGGGTGGCGGACCGCGTCGCGTCCACCATCGGGACCCGGCTCGATGCCGGGGCCATCGTCGCGCACGCATGACCACCGCCAACGACGTCCTCGATTTCTGGTTCGCCGGCGATCCCGGCACGCCGCGCCCGGTCTGGTTCCAGAAGAACGACGCCTTCGACACCGCGTGCGGGGCGCTGGCCGATCTGCGCGGGCAGGCGCTGGACGGGACGCTCGACCACTGGGCCGCCACGCCGCGCGGCGCGCTGGCGCTGGTGATCCTGCTGGACCAGCTCTCCCGCAACCTGTTCCGCGGCTCGCCCGAGGCCTTCGCCGCCGATCCCAAGGCCCGCGCTGTCGCCCGTGCCGCGATCGCGGCGGGGTTCGACACCCGCCTCGGCCCGCAGGAGCGGCTGTTCATCTACCTGCCGATCGAGCATTCCGAGGATCCGGCGGACCAGGACCTGTCGGTGCGGCTGTTCGAATCCCTGCGCGGCCTGGTCGCCGACCGCAGCATCGACTACGCCTATCGCCA
The DNA here is from genome assembly GCA_964478525.1 of uncultured Bifidobacterium sp. Taxonomy (GTDB): domain Bacteria; phylum Pseudomonadota; class Alphaproteobacteria; order Acetobacterales; family Acetobacteraceae; genus Rhodopila. The sequence goes on along the minus strand of CAYZKM010000399.1, from coordinate 2,733 downwards.
TCGCGACGTGATCCGCCGTTTCGGCCGCTATCCGCATCGCAACGCCGCGCTGGGACGCGCCGACACCCCGGCCGAGGCGGCCTATCTGGCGGAACCCGGCAGCGGGTTCTGATCGCGCGCCGGATCGTAGTAGGCTGGGCCGACCGATGCAGGAGTTGCGCATGACCATCCTCGGCACCGCCCCGTACCGCTATCACTTCCAACGCGACTGGGCGCGCCTGCCGCGCTGGTGGACACTCGGGGACGCCGGAGCCAGCGGCCCGCCGCGCACCGCGGTATCCGGCGCGGTCGCCGCCAATGGCGATGTGTATGTGCTGTGCCGCGGTGCCCATCCGGTGCTGGTCTTCGATGCCGAGGGGCGTTTCGTCACGTCATGGGGCGAGGGCGTGTTCTCCCATTTCGTGCACGGGCTGACCATCGACGCGTCCGGTAAGATCTGGATCGCCGATACCGGGCTGCACACCGTCACGCGCCACGAGCCGGACGGCACGGTGCTGCTGACGCTGGGCACCGCGCATGCCGCCGAACCGACCTTCTATGGCAAGCCGTTCAACATGCCGACCGGCACCGCCTTCACCGCCAATGGCGATGTTTTCGTCTCGGACGGGTATGGCAATCGCCGGGTCCATCGTTTCTCTCCCGCCGGGGCGCTGGAGCATTCGTGGGGGGAGCCCGGCAGCGGTCCCGGCCAGTTCGCCCTGGTGCATTTCATCGGCGTCGATGCGCGCGACCGGATCCATGTCTGCGACCGGGAGAACGACCGCATCCAGATCTTCACCCCCGACGGGGCGTTCGTTGCGGAATGGACGGGATTTCACCGGCCCAGCGACATCGCCTTCGGGCGGGAAGCGATCTATGTGGCGGGCGCGGACGGTGTCTCGGTCTGGACCCATGACCGCCGCCTGCTGGCCCGGTTCGGACCCGACGATCCGCACCAGGGCGCATTCAACGTCCACGGCATCTGGATCGATGCGGATGAAAACATCTACCTGGCGCAGTTCGACCGCGCGGTGTCGAAACTTTCCAGGTGCTGACCGGCGTTTCCGGTGCCGCTGTGCATTGCCGTGACCTGACGGCGGCGTAACTTGCAATTCCCGGCGGAAAGGGTCCATGACCCGGCCATGCATCGATCCGACCGGACAACGGCATGAACCCGATCGCCTGGCTTCTCGGGCTGTTCCTGCCCGCCTGCGGCGCGGCCGGGGCCGACGGGCTGCCGCCGCCGGTGCCGATGGACGTCATGCGGATCGAGCGTCCATCCAGCCCCAACACCGCCCTGGCGGCGCCGGCGGGTTTCACCCCGGCGCCCGATGTGGTGACGCATGTCTACACACTGCCGCCGGCACGCCTGTTCGCCGCGGTCCGCGCGACCGCCGAGGCCCAGCCGCGGGTCTATCGCGCCGCGCTCTTCCCCGACCGGCTGCAGGCGCACTATGTCGCGCGCACCGCGATCGCCAACTTCCCTGACCTGGTCACGGTCCAGGTCCTGCCATCGGACGGTGGCGGCGGCACGCTGGTCGTCTGGTCGCGCAGCGTATACGGCTATTCCGACATGGGCGTGAACCGCGCCCGCGTCGACACCTGGCTCTCGGCCCTCGAACGCAGCATCACCGAAAGATAAGCCGCCCATGGAAGGCATTGGCACGTTCCTGAAGGACGCCTGGCGTCTGTCCAGGCCCTATTTCACCACGTCCGAGGAACGATGGTCGGCGCGCGCCCTGCTTGCGGCGGTGATCGCGCTCAGCCTGATCATGGTCGGGCTGACGGTGCTGTTCAATTTCTGGCGCGCCGATTTCTACAACGCGCTGGAGCGGCGGGACTGGGACGCGTTCATCGACCTGCTGCTGTTCTACCGGCGCACCGAGGAGGGTCTCACGCTGGGCTTCGCCCCGCTGGCCTTCACCTATATCGCCATCGCGATCTACGAGGTCTATCTGAACCAGTGGCTGCAGATCCGCTGGCGCCGCTGGATGACCGATGTCTTCCTGAATGAATGGATGGCCGATCGCGCCTATTACCGCATCGCCGTCTCGCCCGACCGCGCCGGCATCGGCACCGACAACCCCGACCAGCGCATCGCCGAGGACATCCGCGATTTCTGCGAGGCGACGCTGACCCTGACGCTCGGGCTGCTCTCGCGCATCGTCTCGCTGGTCAGCTTCCTGACCATCCTGTGGGGCCTGTCGGGCGCGGCGACGCTGCTGGGCATCACCATCCCCGGCTATCTGTTCTGGATCGCGCTGGTCTATGCCATCGTCGGCACCATCTGCACCCATCTGGTCGGCCGTCCGCTGGCTGCGCTGAGTTTCCGCCAGCAGAAGGTGGAAGCGGATTTCCGCTATGCCCTGGTGCGCCTGCGCGAGAACGCCGAGGGCATCGCCCTGCTGCGCGGCGAACCGGTGGAGCGCGATATCCTGAACCATCGCTTCGGCGCGCTGATCGGCAACTGGCGCGCGATCATGGTGCGCACCAAGCTGCTGAACATGGTGACCGTCGGCTATGACCAGATCGGCTCGATCTTTCCGATCATCATCATCGCCCCGCGCTATTTCGCCGGCCAGGTCACGATGGGCCAGCTGTTCCAGACGGTCGATGCATTCTCCCGCGTCGCCTCGGCGCTGTCGTGGGTGATCGACGCCTATCGTTCCCTGGCATCCTGGCGCGCGGTGGTCGAACGGCTGAGCACCTTCGACCGGGCGGTGGCGGCGGCGCGGGCGGCCTCGCGCACGGGCT
>CAYZKM010000398.1:0-4941 GCA_964478525.1 uncultured Bifidobacterium sp. | reverse complement strand
CAGGCGCCACACCGGCGGAAGCATCGCGTTGATCCTGCTGAGCCATGCGCATCCCGACCATTTCGGCGCGGTGGCCGAGCTGAAGGCGCGGACGGGCGTGCCGACGGCAGGGTTCACGACTAGCATCGACGAGCGGTTCGAGGCCGATATCAAGCTGAAGGACGGCGATGTGATCGCCGGGCTGGCGGGCGTGCACACGCCGGGCCATGCCGCCGACCATCTGTGCTTCTCGGTCAAGGCGCGCAATGGCGATCGCGTGCTGTTCAGCGCCGATCATGTGATGTCATGGTCGACCAGCGTGGTCAGCCCGCCGAACGGCGACATGAAGGACTACTTCCACAGTCTGGAACTGCTGCTGCGGCGGGACGACGACGTGTTCCTGCCGGGCCATGGGCCGGCGCTGCGCGAGCCTCGCGCCCTGGTGCGGGAGATGCTGACGCATCGGCAGGCGCGCGAGAACGCCATCGCCGCGAAGCTGAAGGAAGGGCCCGCGAGCACCTACACATTGATGGACACGCTGTATTCACAGGTCGACCCACGGCTGCGGCGCGCGGCCGAACGCAATGTGCTGGCGCATCTGCTGAAGATGCAGGTGGAAAGCAAGGTGCGCCAGGAAGGCGAACTGTGGCGCGCCGCCTGATCACGACCGGCATCCTTCTGGTCCTGGGCCTGCCGGCCTGGGCCGGGGAGGCCGACGTGATCGGCGCCCGCTTCGACCGCAGGCCATCCGGCGAATACGATTTCGACGTCACCATCCGCAGCCGCGATACCGGCTGGGACCGCTATGCCGACCGGATCGAGATCCTGGCCGCGGATGGCAAGGTCCTGGCCACCCGGGTGCTGGACCATCCGCATGAGCACGAACAGCCGTTCACTCGCGACGTCTACGGGGTGCGCATCCCCGCCGGCGTGGACCGGGTGACGGTGCGGGCGCATTTCAAGCCCGTGGGCTTCGACGGCGATACACTCGTGGTGACGCTGCGCGGGAAATAGAGCATGATCACGCTGAGCGGGATCGTGGCAGCGTGTCGATCATGCGATCAAACAACGAGATAGCGCGCGCTGACCGGTTACGGTCAGCCGGAAAGCGCGCTAGCCGGCGGGATCAGACGATTTTGATCTCGTCCACCTGGTAGGCGTGCCAGGTCTGCAGCGCCCCGGCGGGCGGCCAGACGCCGGCGTCGAGCGCGGTCTGCGCGATCCACGGCGCCTCGAACCGCGCGATCAGCACCGTGTCCGGCGGGTTCGGCACCTGCCACAGATGGTCCCGCCCATAGGTCGAGACGACCGCGGCCGCCGAACCGCTGTGCATGCCCTGCACGGTTCCGATGTCCAGCACCGCCCCGGGGCGGCGGCGGCCCAGCACGATCACCTTCATTCCGCCGATCGCGTCGTCCGGAGGCGCCTCGCCCAGCACCAGGCTGGTCACGCCGGTCAGGAAGCGCGGCTCATCGGCGATCAGCGCGCCGGCGACCGGCGATGCCAGGGCCGCCCGCATCGCGGCCTGATCGTCGAACCACAGCTCCGCCATGCCGTCACATGCATAGCCGTCGGCGGCGGCCGGATCGAACCGGCGCACCACATGGTTCTGCGTATAGCGTGCCAGGCCGGGATAGCGGCGCGCGATCTCGGCGTGCGGACCCGACCAATGGGCGCAGAAGGCATCGCGCGTGATGTCGCGACGCCGGCGCAGCAGCACCATCCGCTTCAGCATGGTCTCAGCTTCCCGGCTCGCCGTGCACGAAGGGCAGGTACAGCTCCTTCCAGTCCGCCGGTGCCGCGGCGATCATGTTGGTGCGCTTCAGGAACCCGCCCAGCGCGGCGGTGCCCTGCGGGGCGACCAGCCAGACGGTGCCGGGCAGGGTGATCATCGCCTCGATCTCCTCGATCGGGGTCTTTTCGCCGGACACCGCCAGGTAGGCCGCGGCTGCCCGTTTCGGATCGGCGTTGATCAGCGCGAGGGATTCCTTCACCGCCTCGTACAGCGCGCCCGTCAGCTTCGGGTTGGCTTCATGGAAGCGGGTCGTCAGATACATCGTTCCGTTGGAAACCTTGGTGCCGGCCAGTTCCTCGGATGTCGCCACCGCATGGATGTCCGCGCGCTTGAGTTCGATCTGCAGATAGGGCGGCACGGCGAAATGGGCGTTGATCTCGGTGTTGCCCAGCAGCGCGGCCATCGCGTCGGGATGCCCGCGGGTGACGGTGATCGCGTCGAAGCGGCCGGCATTGGCCGTGCCCCACGCCTTCTCGGCCGCCATCGCCAGGAAGATCGCCTGCAGGGATGTCTTCACGCCCGGCGTGGCGATGCGGTCCTTGTCTGTGAAATCGGTGATCTTCCTGACGTCGGGATTCCGCGACACCAGCACGATGGGCATGCTGCCATACGACGCCAGGCCCTTCACGGCCGAGCGGCCCTTGCCCTTGGCCCACAGCGCCAGGAAGGACGGGATGCCGGTGATCGCGACGTCGATCGAATCCGACAGCAGCGCGTCGTTCATCGCCGGCCCGCCCGAGAACACGTTGTAGGTCACGCTGACCGGCGGCAGCCCGGCCTTCGCGACCTGCTTCTCGATCAGCTTCTCGTGCTGGATCACCGCGAACGGCAGATAGGTCAGGCCGCGCTGGACGCCAAGCCGCAGCGTGGTGGTCTCGGCATGGGCCGGAACGGTCAGCCCCAGGATCACCAGGGCCGTGATCAGAAAACGGATCATGCTGTGCTGTCCTCAGGCGAAGCGATACAGGCGGGCGGCGGTGCGGCCGATCTTCTCACGCGTTTCCAGATCAGGGATCGCGTGGGCGAACCAGTCGATCGTGTCCTGGTAGCTGACTTCCGCCTCGTGCCCGACAAACGGCCAGTCGCTGCCGAACAGCAGCCGGTCCGGCCCGGCCTCGGCCAGCAGGCGGGCGGCCAGCGCGCGATGGTCGCAGCCGGGCGAGCGATACGGCGCCGAGATCTTCACCCAGCCATGCCCCGACCCCAGCGCCCGCAGCGCGGCCTGGTATCCCGGGGAATTGTCACCCAGTTGCGGATCGGGGTTGCCGTAATGGTCGATCACCACATCCACCCCCGCCGCCAGCAGTGCGGGCGTCAGCGCAGCGATGCGATCGGCCTCGGCATAGACATGCACATGCCAGCCCAGGTCGCGCAGGCGATACAGCAGCCGCCGATACGCCTCGGACGCCAGGTCCGGCACGGCCGAGTAGTTGCGCAGCGAGAAGCGGATGCCCACCGCGCCATCCGCGTCCATCGCCCGCAGTTCGGCCAGCGTGACCGACGGGTCGACGATGACCGTGGTGCGCAGCCGCCGATGCTGGCGCGTGGCCTGCAGGGAGTAGTCGTTGACCGAACCCAGGAAGGACGCGGCGGCGATCACCCCGAACGTCACCCCGTGCGCGTCCAGCGTGCGCAGATAGTCGTCCGTGGTGAAGGATCGGGCAGGCTGGTGCGTCGCTTCCCGGACGATGGGCTGGTCCTTCAGATAGACATGCGCGTGCGTATCCACGAGGGGGCCGAGGGGAATCCCGGCCGGTGCTGGGGCGGTCATGGCGGTGGCTGCCTTCCGTGTCCTGGACGATGTTCCCGCGACAGTACGCGACCGGCCGCCGACGCGAAAGGCCGCCGCCCCCCTGCCCAGGTGACTCCGGCGTCAAGGACGGCTAGGAGTCGGCCTCTGCCCGCTGTGGCAGGCCCATAGCGACACCTGAACGGGGAGCAAGGATTCCATGACGATCAAGGTCGGTGACACCATTCCATCCATGAAGCTGATGGTCGCGACGGCCGAGGGGCCAAAGGAGATCTCGACCGACGAGGTCTTCAAGGGCAAGAAGGTCGTTCTGTTCGCGGTGCCGGGCGCCTTCACCCCGACCTGCAGCGCCAAGCACCTGCCTGGCTTCGTGCAGAACGCCGAGGCGCTGAAGGCTAAGGGCGTCGACACCATCGCCTGCATCTCGGTCAATGACGCGTTCGTGATGGGCGCCTGGGGCAAGGACCAGGGCACCGCCGGCAAGGTCGAGATGCTGGCCGACGGTTCGGCCGCGTTCGCCAAGGCCCTGGGCCTTGAACTGGACCTGAACGCCCGCGGCATGGGCATGCGCAGCCAGCGCTATGCCCTGGTCGCGGTCGACGGCAAGGTCACGCATCTGGGCGTCGAGGCCCCGGGCGGCTTCGAGGCGAGCAAGGCCGAGACGATCCTCGCCGCCGTCTGACCACGACCGCCAGATCGGTACGGGAAAGGGCGGCGCCCCGGGGGGTGCCGCCCTTTCTGTTGTCAGCCCATCGGGGCGGATCAGAGGTGGTGGTGGCGGACGAACGCGGCGAAGCGGTCCATCCAGGCCTGCAGGAAGCCGCGGCTGCCATCGCCCAGCGAACCGTCGGCGTTGAAGAATCCGTCCTTGACCTGCAGGAACAGCTCGGGCTGCGCCAGGGTCTGCACATCCAGGAATGTCAGCACGTTGCGCAGATGCTGCTGCGCCATCGCCGTGCCCGCCGCACCCGGCGAGATGCCCACCACCGCGGCGGGCTTGCCGGCCCAGGCGCTTTTGCCATACGGGCGGGAACCGTGGTCGATCGCGTTCTTCAGCACGCCGGGCATCGAGCGGTTGTACTCCGCGGTCACGAACAGCAGGCCCTGCGCGGCCGCGATCTCGGCCTTCATGCGCTTGACGGGCGCGGCCTGGTCGGCATCGTCGTCCTGGTTGTACAGCGGCAGGTCGCCGATCTCGACCTGGTGGAACGTGAAGTCGGCGGGCGCGAGCTGCGCCAGCGCATGCGCCAGCTTGCGGTTCAGCGAGTCCTTGCGAAGGCTGCCGACGATGACAGCGATCTTGTAGTCAGCCATGTGCTCTCTCCTGATAACAACCTAGCGCATGATCACGCTGAGCGGAACCGTGGCAGCGGGTGAATCATGCGATCAAACAATAAGATAGCGCGCGCTGACCGGT
>CAYZKM010000397.1:1150-4965 GCA_964478525.1 uncultured Bifidobacterium sp. | reverse complement strand
CGACAAGCTGCTGGTCGGGGCGTCACTGATGATGCTGGTCGGGCAGGAACGGCTGTCGTCGCTGGGGCTGTATCCGGCGATCGTGATCATGCTGCGGGAAATCCTGGTCAGCGGCCTGCGCGAATACCTGGCCGGGCTGCGCATCGGCCTGCCGGTGACGAAGCTGGCCAAATGGAAGACCGGCTTCCAGATGGGCGCGCTGGGCACCCTGCTGGCCGGCGACAGCGGCGCATCCGTGATCCATCTGGGTTTCCTGCCGATCTCGATCATCGGCGAGACCATGCTGTGGATCGCGGCGGCGCTGACATTGACCACCGGGTGGGACTATCTGACGGCGAGCGTGCAGCACGCCTCGGCCCCGCCCCGCAGCCGAGCCGTGCCGGGACAGCATTAGATGAGGGTGATGGGGATCGTCGGCTGGTCCGGCAGTGGCAAGACCACCCTGCTGGTGGCCATACTGCCGCTGCTGCGGTCACGCGGCCTGACGGTGTCGACCGTGAAGCACGTCCATCACGGCTTCGACATGGACCGCCCCGGCAAGGACAGCCACCGCCACCGCGAGGCCGGCGCGCACGAGGTGATGATCGCCGCCGGCAATCGCTGGGTGCTGCTGCACGAGGTGGTGGACCAGGAACCGCCGCTGCCGGACCTGCTGGGCAAGATGGACCCGGTCGACCTGGTGCTGGTCGAGGGCTACAAGACCCATCCGTTTCCGAAGCTGGAGGTGTATCGTCCGGCCCTGGCCAAGGCGCCGATCTGGCCCGACCATCCCGATGTGGTCGCGGTGGCCAGCGACGTGCCCGATCATGACGCGGGGCGGCCATGGCTCGACCTCAACGACCCGCCCGCGATCGCCCATTGGCTGCTCGCCCGCCTGGCGCTGGCATGAACCGAGATGCCTTGAGCCTGCGACATTCTGCAGGCACATTGAAGCCAGGGCATCCGGCCGGAGCCCGCCAAGGGGCGAATTCGGCGTTAGACCACCAACCCCTCGGGGAGCCTTCCCGCATGCGGCGTATCGCCACGCTGACCCTGGTGCTGACAGTCGGTGCCTGCGCCCAAAATACCTGGATGAACCCACCTCTGACCGGCGGCTTCAACCCGAACAGGCCCCATGGTGACGGCGTCAACCTGCTGCGCGCGATGGGGGACAACCCCGCCGTGACACCGCTGCTGCCCGAGCCCGGCGACATCTGGCCGGGTCCGCTGCCGCCGATGCCCACGCTGCAGGATGTGGAACGCGACAGCGGCATGAGCCATATCGCCCCCGGTGCCACGCCGGTGCCGGGCAGTTCGTCACCGCCGATCCGGTCGGCGATTCCGCCCTTGCCGTCGCAATCCGCGCCGCCGGCCTCGACATCCGCCGCCCCACCCGCGCGCGATCCCGCCGGACGCATCATCCAGGCCCCCAGCGGACCCGGGGTGACCAGCGGCGGGACACCGAACTACCAGACCACGACCACCCCGGGTGGCGGGTCGGCCATCGTGGTGCCGAACGGCAACGGCACCAGCACGGTGATCCACTCCGACGGGCGGATCGAGACGATCCCGACACCGAAATAGGACGCGCGGCGGCGGCGGCGAGATGACCAGACCGATCACCATCCTGTATTTCGCCTGGCTGCGGGAACGCACCGGCACCGCGCAGGAGGAGCTGGTCCTGCCGCCGGGGGTCCGCACGATCGCGGACCTGGTCGATGTGCTGGCGGCGCGCGGGGACGGCCACGCGGCGGCGTTCCGCAACCGCCGCGTCCTGCGCTGCGCGCTGAACCAGGAATTCGCCGACCCCTCGGCGGTGATACAGCCGGGGGACGAGGTCGCGTTCTTCCCTCCGGTCACCGGCGGGTAGAGTATAGTCACGCCGCGCGGAACCGCACCGGTGTGCGGATCATGTGATCGGACAACGAGACGGGCGCGCTGACGGTTTACAGCCGGCCCTGCCCGGGACGGGAGCAACCCATGGCCCGCATCAAGGTCCAGACCGAGGATTTCGACACCGGCGCCGAGATCGCCGCGCTGACCGCCGGGCGGACGGATATCGGCGGCATCGGGTGCTTCATCGGCACCGTGCGCGACAATCCGGGCCTGAAAGATGCGCCGGCGGCCACGGCGGTCACGGCGATGACGCTGGAACATTACCCCGGCATGACCGAGCGCGCGATCGCCAGGATCGTGGCCGAGGCCGAGGGGCGATGGCCTTTGCTGGGATGCACGGTCATCCACCGTGTCGGGCGGCTGCAGGCGGGCGACAACATCGTTCTGGTGATCGCCGCGTCATCACACCGCCAGGCCGCGCTGGACGCCACCGCGTTCCTGATCGACTGGCTGAAGACCAGGGCCCCGTTCTGGAAGCGCGAGGAATTCGCCGGTGGGGCGGGCAGTTGGGTCGAGGCGCGGGACGCCGACGACGCCGCGGCCGCGCGCTGGGCCGGCTGACCGGTTTGTAGCCCGTTCGGTTCGGCGGGCTATCGCCCGGTCAGCGCCATGGTTGCACGGACCGGCAGTTTCAGGACCTTGCAGATCAGCGACAGGTTGCGGTCACGCGGGCGCACCCTTCCACTTTCCCAGTAATAAATGGATACTGGCGATACGCCGACATCGGCCGCGACCGCCGCCACCGTCATGCCGCGCGTCTGCCGCGCCACCCGCAATTGCCGGCTTAAACTCTTGGTCCTTGCCAATTTTATTCTCCCTTCAATCGTCCGCGCATCGATCGGTCACGGATCATGCCCCGCTGAATGGCGCACGAGGGTTTTTGTTCCCGGCATCAGCACTATACCCGGCACAGGAATTAATCAAATACTTATCCCACTGGACATGGAATGCAACGAATATCCGCCCGGTTCCGTCCCCGGCGGAATCCTGTAGACTGTCCGGCAAACGACGCGCGACGGCGAACCATCGCGGCACGGGAGCACAGGCATGTCCATCCAGATCACGCGGCTGAGCGAGCATACCGGCGCCGAAATCCGCGGCATCGACCTGACCGGCGCGGTTGACCCGGACACCAGGCAAAGGCTGAACCAGGCATTCGCCGATCACAGTGTATTGGTCATCCGCAACCAGTCGCTGTCGCCCGACAGGCTGCTTGCCGCGGTGCAACTGTTCGGAGAGGTGTTCCCGCAGCACAATACGCGCTTTGCGCTGCCGGAATCTCCGCAGATCCATTACATCTCGAACCAGGACAAGTTTCCCGACGGGCGTCGATACATCCCCGGCGAGGGCTGGCACACCGACCATTCCAACGATGTCCGCCCGCCGAAGGCCACCGTGCTGCACGCGGTGTCGCTGCCCGACCATGGCGGCGATACGCAATATGCCAACATGGCGGCGGCGTACGATGCGCTGTCCGGTACCACGAAGGAACGAATCGACGGGTTGCAGGCCATCCATGTCTACCAGAGCAGCCACAGCGCCCGGAAGCTGATGTCGCTGACCGGGGCGGCGCGTGAACGGGTGCCCAACGCCGTGCTGCACCCGCTGGTGCGCACCCATCCGGAAACCGGGCGGCGGGCGATCTACATCAACCCCATCCGCATCGAGGGGCTGGTGGGGCTGGATCACCGGGAAGCCCTGCCGCTGCTGGACGAACTGCTGGAACACGCCACCGCGCCGCGCTTCGGCTACCGCCATGCCTGGCAGCCCGGCGATCTGGTGATGTGGGACAATCGCTGCCTGCTGCACAAGGCGAACGGCGACTACGACATGGCGCAGCTGCGCTATCTGTACCGGGTGATGCTGAAGGGCGACGTGCCGATGTAGCCTCGGCTGCCGGCGAGGCCGGATCAGTCCGGCGCCGTCTCGAACCCCACCAG
>CAYZKM010000397.1:0-1140 GCA_964478525.1 uncultured Bifidobacterium sp. | reverse complement strand
GCCCCTCAGCCGACTTCTGTTTCGAAGCCGACCAGGACCTGGCCGTCCTGCACCATCTCGCCCACCGCGCAGTTCACCGCCGCGACCACGCCATCGCCGGGCGCGGGCAGGCGGAAGACGGTCTTCATCGCTTCCAGCACCACCAGGATCTGGCCGCGCGTCACCGCCATGCCGACCTCGGCCAGGACCTGCGTCACCTGGCCCGGGATCGGCGCCATCAGCCGGTCACCGCCGCCCTGGTCGTCGTCGACATGCGCCGCCGGATCGGCCAGCAGCAACCGCCAGGTCTCGCCGCGGAAGCGCACGATCCGGGTTTCCCCGTCCGCCGACACCGCCAGCGCCTGGCGCACGCCGTCCAGCGTAACGGCCAGCTGCCCGTCGGGCCGCGTCTCGGCCTGGCCCAGGATGGCCGTCTCGCCGATCGTCAGCCGCCAGCCGTCGCCATCGGCCACCACCGCGACCGGGCAGGGCGTCTCGCCCGCCTCGAAGGCCAGGATGCGGGCGGGAGCCGCGTTCACCCACCAGCCATCCCGCGCATGCCAGGGCGAGTGCGGATCGCCGCCGGCGGCCGCCTGCGCCCGCCCCTGCGCCGCCTCGGCCAGCAATTCGGCCAGTGCCGCCCCGGCCAGCACGGCATCGGGTGGCGGGGCCTGGCCGGCCAGCAGCGTGCCGCCCTCGCGGGCGATGAAGCCGGTATCGATGCCGCCCGCCTGAAACGCCGGATCGCGCGCGATGCGGCCCAGCAGGTCGAGGTTGGTGGCCACGCCGACCACCTGGCATTCCGCCAGCGCCTGGCGCAGCAGGCGCAGCGCCGACAGCCGGTCCGGCCCGTGGCAGATCAGCTTGGCCAGCATCGCATCGTAATGGACCGAGACCGTATCGTCGGTGGCGAAGCCGGTATCGACGCGGATGCCCGGTGCCTCGGCCGGCATGCGGAACAGCGACAGCCGCCCGACCGAGGGGGCGAAGTCGCGCGCCGGGTCCTCGGCATAGACCCGCGCCTCGAACGCATGGCCGGCGCGCGGGATCGTCGCCTGCGAGGCCGGCAGGGGTTCGCCCGCGGCGACGCGCAGCTGCCATTCGACCAGGTCGAAGCCGGTGATCGCCTCGGTCACCGGGTGTTCTACCTGCAGGCGGGTG
>CAYZKM010000396.1:0-4984 GCA_964478525.1 uncultured Bifidobacterium sp. | reverse complement strand
CTGGACCGCGACGACAACTGGCCGCACCGCCTGTCGGGCGGGGAGCAGCAGCGCATCGCCCTGGCCCGCGCGCTGCTGGCAAAGCCCGACTGGATCTTCCTGGACGAGGCGACCGCAAGCCTGGACCCCGAGGGCGAGGCGGAGCTGTATCGTGTGTTGAAAGACCGGCTGCCGAACGCCACCCTGGTCTCGATCGCCCATCGTCCGTCGGTGGCCGCGTTCCATGACGACCGGTTGGAGCTGCGCCGCGCGCGGGGCCAGGCCGGCACGCTGGTGGCGGCACCGGTGGTTCCCGCATAGCCGCAGGCCGGAAGGGTCAAGCCATGACGCCGCGATTCGCCGACATCACCGCCGCCACGCCCAGCCCCGAATCCCTCGCCGAGGGCCGCCGCGTGGTCGAATCGCTGCTGGATCGCGGCGAGCGGCAGGCGGCCCTGGCGGCATGGGACCGCCAGCGGCGCGACTACGATACCTTCTCGGCCCTGGCGCATCTGCGCTTCGCCCAGGACACCGCCGACGCCGCGGCCAAGGCGGCGCGCGACCATGCCGACCGGCTGGCCCCGACCGCGACCGAGCACGAGGTGGCGGTGAAGCGGCGGCTGCTGGCCGATCCGGACCGCGCCGGCCTCGCGCGCCTGGCCGGGGCGCATGCGCTGCGGCTGTGGGAAGCCGACATCGCCACCTTCGATCCGGCGATCAAGGACGATCTGGAGGCGGAATCCCGCCTCTCGGCCGACTACACCGCCCTGCTGGCCTCGGCCCGGATCCCGTTCGGCGGGCGGGCGGTGAACCTGGCCGAGCTGGATGCGTTCGCGCAGGATCCGGACCGGGAGACACGGCATGGGGCGGAGCAGGCGCGCTGGACGTTCTTTGAAACGAACGGCGCGACGCTGGACCGGCTGTTCGACTCCCTCGTCCATCTCCGCCACCGCATGGCCCGCACGCTCGGCTATCCTGACTATACCCCGCTGGGCTACCGCCGGTTGCGCCGCACCGACTACGATGCCGCCGATGTCGCCCGCTATCGCGCGCAGGTTGCCGAACACGTCGTGCCCCTGGTGGCCCGGTTGCTGGAACAGCGGCGCGCCACCCATGGCTGGGACCGGCTGTATTTCTGGGACGAGGCGCTGATCGACCCCGCCGGCAACCCCGGACCCGCCGGCGACCATGATTTCCTGATCGCGCGGGCGCGCACCATGTTCGATGCGATGCATCCGCGGATGGGCGCGTTCTTCCGGCTGATGGACCAGGGCGGGTTCCTGGACCTGAAGAACCGGCCGGCCAAGGCGGGCGGCGGGTTCTGCACATCATTCCCGACGGCTGGCGTGCCCTTCATCTTCGCCAACTTCAACGGCACCCACCACGATATCGGCGTGTTCACGCACGAAATGGGGCATGCGTTCCAGAACTGGGAAAGCCGGGGCCAGCCATGCGTCGACTATTTGTGGCCGACGATGGAATCGGCCGAGATCAATTCCATGGCGCTGGAGTTCCTGGCCTATCCGTCGATGGGGCTGATGGTCGGCGACGACCTGGCCGAACGGTTCCGCCGCATGCACCTGACCGGGGCGCTGGCATTCCTGCCCTATGGCGTCTGCGTCGATCATTTCCAGCACGAGGTCTATGCGAATCCGGACGCCTCGGCGGCGGACCGGCACGCGATGTGGCAGCGTCTGGAGCGGCTGTACATGCCCTGGACGGCGTATGGCGACCTGGCCTATCCGGCCGGGGGCGGGCGCTGGCAGGCCAAGCACCACATCTACAACTCCCCCTTCTACTACATCGACTATACGCTGGCGCAGTGCTGCGCGATGCAGTTCTGGGTTCGGTCGCGGCAGGATTACCCTGCCGCGCTCGAAGCCTATGTGCGCCTCTGTGGTCGGGGTGGCGAGGCGCCGTTCCAGGAGCTGGTGAAATCCGCTGGCCTGGTTTCGCCGTTCGCCCCGGGCGCGCTGGTCGATGTGGTCCGGGAGGCGGCGGCGGTACTCGGTTGAAAAGACGTCGGTATCGAAAAGCCGGGATGAAACAACGCGTCGGTCAAAACTCGTTGCGGGCGGGTCAGCCGAACAGAAGCTGAAGCACCAGGCCGCCCGCGACACTCCAAAGGATCACTGAAATCAATCCGCCGATCAGAATGCGCCGAGCCGGGGCAAGCTCGTCCTTCGGTGGCACCGTTGTCGAGGTGGTGAACATCGGTCCCGAGAAGTCCGACAGCTTCGCGGGCAGGGCGTATGCCGGCGCGCCACGACGGGGCCGGGACATCCCGGTCAGCTTGGCTTGGGTCTGGAATGTCGTGGTTGTCATCTGAAATCCCTCCGGGAAGCCAATCGCCGCTTCCGTTCGTAAATTTGCGCAAACAATCGTCGCGGACAATTCATCCTGACGGTCTAGTCACGATTGCGCGATCTCGGAGGGTGGCGGACGGACTAAGCCGTACGGATGAGTGGGGGAGATGAACTGCCTCCCCCGGGTCATCTCCCCTGGGGCGGGATGATCAGGCGGCCAGGTCCAGGGCGCCGTCCGGGCCGATCCCTGCCTGCTGCAGGGCCAGGCGCAGCCGTTCCCTCTCGGGTGCGGTGATGCGGACCAGCGGCGCGCGCACCACGGCGCGGTCCATGCGGCCGAGCATGACCAGGCATTCCTTCATGCGGTTGTGCATATCCAGGGCGGGGGCGGCGTAGAAGGCCTGCGCCAGCGGATAGATGCGGTCGTTGATCGCCCTGGCGCGGGCCAGGTCGTTGGCCTGGATCGCCTGGAACAGGGCGGCCTGCAGGTCGGGGATGATGCTGCCCGACCCCGACAGCAGCCCGTTGCAGCCCATGGTCAGCGAGTGCATCAGCCAGGCCGAATGCGTCGTCAGCACGTTCACCGGCCGCGGCAGCGATTGCAGCGTGCGGATCTGGCGTTCGTGCAGCATCGGGTCGTTCGACCAGTCCTTGATCGCCCGGATGGTCGGCACCGCCTCGGCCATCCTCACCAGCGTATCCAGCGGATAGCTGAGCGTGCTCCGCTCGGCATAGGCGAACACGATGATCGGCAGGTCGGTGGCCTCCGCGATGGTGGAGAAATGCGCCACCGCCATCTCCGGCCGCAGCTGCCCGCCCATCGAGAAGACCTGGGAGGGAAACACCAGGATGGCCGAGGCGCCGCGATCCTGCGCCATCCGCGCGATGCGGGCGGCCTGCGCAGACCCGTCGGCCCAGACGCCTGAGATCACCGGCAGGCGGTCGCCGATCTCCTGCAGCGTGAGGTCCAGGATGCGCTGCTGTTCATCGAAGGTGCAGGCATGCACTTCCGAGGCATGGCCGTTGACCGTGATGGCCGACAGGCCCGGGGTGCGGGCCACGTCGCGCAGGTGGCGGCTGGTGCCGCGTTCGTCGATGCTGCCATCGTCATGCAGTGCCAGCAACGTCGCGGGAATGACGCCGTGCGGCACATAGTCCTTGAAGCGGGGCATGGGCGGACTGCCTTCCTGGATGCGTTTCGTTCACCGGATATTAGCGGTTGCGGCGCAGTCTTGCACCATGACGGGACCGAGCGCGCATGCCCTGGGAATCGGGGCCGAGGACGCCGCCTGCGCCCGGCTGGTGCGCGAGGGCTGGACGATCCTGGATCGGCGGCGGCGGACGCAGGCCGGCGAGATCGACATCCTGGCGCAGCGCGATGGGCTGCTGGCGGTGGTGGAGGTGAAGGCGCGCCGCACCCTGGCCGAGGCGGCCGTGGCGCTGCGCCCGCGCCAGCAGCGCCGCCTGCTGGACGCGGCCGCGATCGTGCTGGCCGAGAATCCGGACTGGGGCACCGCCGGCGTGCGGTTCGACATCCTGCTCGTCGATACCGCCGGGCGGGTGCGCCGGATCGCCGATGCGTTTCGTGATGACGGGTAAGGGGGGCGGCAGGCGCGTCACCGATCCAGCGTGAACGCCCCGCCCGTCTTCAACGCGGCGATCGCATCCGCGCCGAGGCCCAGCGTGTCCGCCAGGATCGCATCCGTGTCCGCCCCCAGCACCGGTGCCGCGGTCGCCGCGGTGCCGCCGCCATCAGCCAGCTTGAACGGCGTGCCGACCAGGTCCTGCATCGATCCGTCCGCGTTCGCCGCCTGGATGCGCATGGCGTTGGCGATCACCTGCGGATGGGTCATCACCTGGTCGACCGTGTGCAGCGGCGAGCAGGCGACGGAGTTCGCCTCGAACCGCTCTACCCAGTAGGCGACGGGCTTGCGGGCGAAGCGTTCCTCCAGCATCGGGATCAGCGTGTCGCGCTGCTCGACGCGGGCGACATTGCCGATGAAGCGTGCGTCCTGCGCCAGCTCCGGCCATTCCAGCGCGTCGCAGAAGCGCAGCCAGGCGCCGTCATTCGGTGCCCCGGCCAGCATGTAGCCGTCGGCGCAGGCGAACGCCTGGTATGGCACCAGGTGCCACGATCCCGATCCCTGCGGCTGCGGCAGCACCGCGGCCTGCATCCAGGCCACCGCGTGATAGCCCAGCAGCGACACCGCGGTCTCCAGCAGCGACCCGCGCACCCAGGTGCCCTGGCCGGTGCGCTCGCGGTTCAGCAGGGCGGTCACCACCCCGGCATAGCAGGAGATGCCGGTCGACATGTCGATGAACGACACGCCGCAGCGGATCGGCGGGCCATCGACGATGCCGGTCGTCGACATCGCACCGCCGAACGCCTGCACCATCAGGTCGTAGCCGCGCTTCTCGGCCAGCGGACCCTGGGCGCCATAGCCCGAGATGGTGCACACGACCAGGCGCGGATTGGCCGTCCGCAGGGCGTCCAGGCTGATGCCGAGCCGCGCGGCGGTGTCGGGGAGGAAGCTGTGGATCAGCACGTCGGCCCGCGCGGCCAGGTCCTTCAGCACCTCGCGCGCGGCCGGGTTCTTCAGGTTCAGCACCATGGACCGCTTGCCGCGGTTGACCGAGCCGAAATTGGCGCTCTGCCCGTTCGGGCTCATGGGCGGCCAGCGGCGGTTCTCGTCGCCTTC
>CAYZKM010000395.1:0-4998 GCA_964478525.1 uncultured Bifidobacterium sp. | reverse complement strand
CGCGGCGCTGAACGCGCATCCCTGGCCCGGCAATGTCCGCGAACTGGAAAACCGGATGAAGCGCGGCGTCGTGATGGCCGACAAGCGGCTGATCGACGCCGTGGACCTGGAACTGACGCCTGTGGCCGACGCGCCGCCGGACCTCGATCTGCGCGCCGCCCGCCTGCGCGCCGAGCGGGAAGTGATCCAGGTCGCACTGGCGCGAAGCAACAATACGTTAGCAATAGCGGCCCGCCTGCTCGGAATCAGCCGGCCGACACTATATGGTCTCATGGAGGTTCACGGTCTGGACGTCGACGCGGTCAAGCCGGCAGAATCCGGTGCGGCTGCCGGCGCGAACGCCGTAACGTCCGATAACAATTGAGGTTCAGCGACATGCGTTACAGGTCCCTCGGGCGTTACAAGTCCCTCGGGTCGATCGGCTTGGTTGCCATGCTCGCCCTGTGGCCGATGGCCGCTCATGCCGACTATCTGTCGAATGCGCGCGCCGCGATGAAGAAGGGCGACCTGAAGGCCGCGCAGATCGAGCTTCGCAACGCCGTTCGCAGCGACCCGCAGAACGCCGAGGCCCATTTCTGGCTCGGCCGCGTCGCGTTCGAACTGGGCGATCCCGTCGCGGCCGAGCGCGAGGCCGCCGCGGCGCGGGAGCGCGGGTATGACCCGGCGCAGGCGGTGCCGCTGCAGGCGCAGGCGCTGCTGGCGCAGAACAAGTTCGACGCCTTGCTGGAAACCCTGAAGCCCGACGGCAAGAACGCCGCACTGGATGCCGCCATCCTGGTGGCCCGCGGCTATGCGCAGATCGGCCTGCGCCGGCCGGAAGACGCGCAGAAATCCTTCGCCGAGGCGCAGCAGGCCGCGCCCAACGCCGTCGACCCGCTGCTCGCCGACGCCCGCCTCGCGGTCGCGCGCGCCGACCTGGTCACGGCCGAGGCGCGGATCGACCGCGCCATCGCCGCGCAGCCGAAATCATCGGACGCGCTGCTGGCCAAGTCACAGCTGCTGCGGCTGAAGAACGACCCCAACGGTGCCATGGCCGTGCTGGACGAGCTGATCCGCGACCAGCCCAGCATCACCCAGGCGCGCCTCGATCGCGCCAGCCTGGCGCTGGCGCTGGGCAAGATCGACCAGGGCAAGGCCGATATCGACGCGGTGCTGAAAGGCACGCCCGGCAACGTGCAGGCGATCTACCTGCGCGCGGTGCTGGCCGCGCAGTCGCGCGACTTCAAGGCAGCCGATGCCGATCTGGAACGGATCGCGTCCTATATCGCCCGCATCCAGCGCGCCTATTACCTGCAGGCCGTGGTGAAGGAACAGCTGGGCCAGTATGAGCAGGCCGAGGACGCGGCGCGCAAATACCTGGCCCGCAGCCCGAACGACCTGGCCGCCTACAAGGTCCTGGCGCGGATCCAGTTCGCCAAGCGCCGGCCCGACCAGGTGATCGACACGCTGGCCAAGGTCATCGAATCCGGCAAGGGCGACGCCGAGGCGTTCGACCTGATGGGGCGCGCCTATGCCGCGACCGGGCGGTCGACGGAAGCCGTGAAGGCGTTCGAGCGGGCGCAGGCCATGGCACCCAAGGATGTCGGGCTGCAGACGCGGCTCGCGTCAGTCCGCATGGGCATGGGCGAGGTCGACGCCGCGGTCGGCGACCTGGAGCAGACGCTGCAGCTGGCGCCGAAGCTGCCCGCGGTGGGCGAGGCGCTGTTCTTCGCCGCCCTCGCCACCGGCGATCCCGCCAAGACCAACGACGCGCTGGCCAAGATCCGTGCCGCCCAGGGCGATACCGAGGTCGTCGGCAACCTGGAAGGCCTGAACAAGCTGGCGCTGGTCGATATCCCCGGCGCGCAGGCGATCTTTGCCGACCTGGTGAAGAAATACCCCGATTTCATGCCGGCCAAGGTCAACCTGGCCCGCGTGCTGGCGATGCAGGGCAAGACCGAGGAAGCCGAGAAGCTGCTTAGCGACCTGCTGGCCAAGCAGCCCGGCTCGGAACCGGCGCTCAGCATGCTGAGCTCGTCCTATGTCCAGTCCGGGCGCGTCGCGCAGGCCGCCACGTTGCTGGAGAAGGCGATGGCGGCGGACCCGAACAACATGCGCATCAAGGTGACGCTGGGCGATCTGTACATCCGCGCCGGCACGCCGCAGAAGGCGCTCGATCTTGCCAACAAGGAGAAGGGACCGGCCGCGTCGAATGCCGACCTGCTCAGCATGCGGGCCGCGGCGCAGCTGGCGCTGGGGCAGAAGAAGGAAGCCCTGACGACCTACACCGAGCTGCTGAAGGTCGATCCCAACGTCGTCGGCGCGCGGCGCCAGCTGGCGGCATTGCAGATCGAGGCGGGCGATTTCGAAAGCGCGCGCAACATCCTGCAGGCCGGGATCACCGCCTCGCCGCGCAACTACCAGCTGTACCAGGACTATGTGCTGACCGACCTGAAGGCGACCGGCGTCGACGCGGCGCTGAACACCGCCGACCGCCTGATCAGCCAGGACCGGGAATTCGGCCTGCTGAAGGGCCTGAAGGGCGACGTCTACCTGGCCGCGAACCGCCCGGGCGATGCCGTCAATGCGTTCCAGGAGGCGATGAAGCTCGCTCCCTCGGGCGCGCTGGTCACCCGGCTGACCGGGGCGATGCTGCGCGCCGGCAAGCCGGATGACGCGCTGAAGACCCTGGGCGAATGGGTCAAGAAGAACCCCGACGACGTCGTCGCGCTGGAACAGATGGGCGAGATCAATATCGCACTCAACCGGCTGGACGACGCCATGGTGGCGCTGGAGGCGCTGCTGAAGACCAAGCCCTATGAAGCGGTGGCCCTGAACAACCTGGCCTGGGTCTATCAGCAGAAGAACGACCCGCGCGCGGCCTCCCTCGCGCGCCAGGCCTATGTGCTGTCGCCCGGCCCGCAGACGGCCGACACGCTGGGCTGGATCCTGACCACCACCGGCAAGCCCGAAAGCGGCGTCACCCTGCTGCGCCAGGCCGCCGGCGAGGCGACCAACGATCCGCGCATCCTGTATCACTACGCCGTCGCGCTGAAGGATACGGGCAAGAAGGACGATGCCATCGCCCAGCTGAAGAACGTGGTCGCCGCCAAGGGCGAGTTCGCCGAGAAGAAGCTGGCCCAGCAACTGCTGGACGACCTGAGCAAGGGGTCCTGACGACACGCCGGCGGGCGGTTGGCCGACACGATGCGACCGCTCCGCCTGCTCACGTTCTCCACGCTGTTCCCCAGCGCCGCTCGGCCGAACCACGGCGTGTTCGTGGAAAACCGGCTGCGGCACCTGGTCGGCAGCGGGCAGGCGACGTCGGTGGTGCTGGCGCCGGTGCCGTGGTTCCCCAGCACTGATCCCCGCTTCGGCGATTGGGCCAGGCTGGCGCAGACCCCGGCGCAGGAAACCCGCCATGGCCTGACCGTGTGGCATCCGCGCTATCCGGTGATCCCGCGCTTCGGCATGTCCGCCGCGCCCTGGCTGCTGTACCGCGCCATGGTCGGGGTGATGCGGCGGATGATCGAACGGTTCGGCCCGTTCGACGCCATCGACGCGCATTATGTCTACCCCGACGGCGTGGCGGCGGTCTGGCTGGGGCAGCGGTTCAACCTGCCGGTCACGGTCACCGCGCGGGGCACCGATGTGAACCTGATCCCGCGCTATCGCATCCCGCGCGCGCTGATCGGCCAGGTCATCGAGAAATCGGCGGCGATGATCACCGTCAGCGCCGCGCTGAAAGGCGCGCTGCTCGGGCTGGGCGCGCCCGACGCCAAGGTCACGGTCCTGCGCAACGGGGTCGAGACATCGCTGTTCGTCCCGCCCCCCGACCGCGCCGCCGCCCGTGCCGCGGCCGGTATGACCCGCCCGACGCTGATCTCGGTCGGTCTGCTGATCGACCGCAAGGGCCACCACCGCACGATCGAGGCGATGCGCCAGCTGCCGGACCACGACCTGGTGATCGTCGGGGAAGGCCCCGACCGCGACCGCCTGTCCGCCCTGATCGACAGGCTGGGCCTGCGCGACCGCGTGCGGCTGCTGGGCGCGCGCCCGCACGCCGAACTGCCGGCGCTGTACGGTGCCGCCGATGCCTCGGTGCTGGCGTCATCGCGGGAAGGCTGGGCCAATGTCCTGCTGGAATCGATGGCGTGCGGCACGCCCGTGGTCGCCAGCAACATCTGGGGCAATCCGGAAGTCGTGCAGTCGATCGAGGCCGGCGTGATCTACGACCCCAACACCCCCGACGGCATCGTCGCCGGCGTGCGCCGCCTGTTCGCCGGGATGCGTCCCCGGACGGAAACCCGCGCCTATGCCGAGAAATTCGGCTGGGAGGAGACCACCGCCGGGCAGCTGGCCCTGTTCCGCCGGATCACCGGCCTCGCCACGCCGGCGGACGCTTCATAAGGAACGCGTCCATGCCTTCCCGGAAATCGTCGGACATATAGCACATCCGGATCAGGTCCTCGTCCGGGGGCAGGTTCTCGCGCAGCCGGCGCAGGGCTTCCTTCGTGGCACGCAGGGTCAGCGGCGCATGGCCGGCGACCAGGCGGGCGAGGTCACCGGCACGGGCCATCAGCGCCGGCTGGTCGGGCAGCACCTCGCTGACCAGGCCGATGGCGTGGGCATCCGCCGCGCCGACCAGGCGGGCGGTGAAGATGATGTCGGCCACCCGCGCCGGCCCGATCAGGGCGGCCAGGCGGGCGACGTTGGCGATCGACAGGCAATTGCCCAGGGTGCGTGCGATGGGGAAGCCGAACCGGGCATTGGCGGCGGCGATGCGCAGGTCGCAGGCGGCGGCGATGCCCGCCCCGCCACCGGTGCAGGCCCCCGCGATGGCGGCGATGGTCGGCACGGCGCAGCGTTCCAGCACCCCCAGCACGCGATCCAGCCTGGCCTCGTAGCCGATCGCATCCTCGGCGGTGGAGAACGCGCGGAACTGCGCGATGTCGGTGCCCGCGGCGAAGGCCTTGTCCCCGGCGCCGGTGATGATCAGGGCGCGCGCCGGACCGGGGT
>CAYZKM010000394.1:0-5006 GCA_964478525.1 uncultured Bifidobacterium sp. | reverse complement strand
TCAGCGTATGCGCGCCGGCCGCCAGCGTGGCGGTGACGATCGACCACGCGCCCGTGCCATCGGCCGTCGCCGTGCCCAGCACCGTGACGCCGCCGGTGTCGTATAGCGTGACCGTGGCGCCGGCATCGGCGCCGGTGCCCGTGATGGTCGGCGTCGTCTTGCTGGTGATATTGTCGGTCGACGATGTTCCCGTGTCTGACGCGGTCGCCAGGTCGGGCACGCCGGGCGCACCCGGTGCCGTGGTGTCGATCGTCACGACAAGGCTGGCCGAGGCGGCGCTGGTGTTGCCAGCCAGATCCGTCTGTTTCGCCGTCAGCGTATGCGCGCCGGCCGCCAGCGTGGCGGTGACGATCGACCACGCGCCCGTACCGTCGGCCGTCGCAGTGCCCAGCACCGTGACGCCGCCGGTGTCGTACAGCGTGACCGTGGCGCCGGACTCGGCACCCGTGCCGGTGATGGTCGGCGTCGTCTTGTTGGTCAGGTTGTCGGTCGACGATGTTCCCGTGTCTGACGCGGTCGCCAGGTCGGGCGCGCCGGGCGCAGCCACGCTCGTATCGACAGTGACCACCAGCGAGGACGAGGCGGCGCTGACATTGCCCGCGGCGTCGGTCTGCTTGGCAGTGACGGTGTGCGCGCCGGCGGCCAGCGTCGAGGCTGTGATCGACCAGTTCCCCGATCCATCGGCGACGGCAGTGCCCAGCACGGTAACGCCGCCGGTGTCGTACAGCGTGACCGTGACGCCAGACTCCGCACCCGTGCCGGCAAAGGTCGGTGTGGTCTTGCTGGTGATGTTGTCGGTGGAGGACGGGCCGGTGTCGGACGCCGTCGCCAGGTCGGGCGCGCTGACGGCGGCCGGCGCCGTCGTGTCGATCGTATACAGCCCCAGCGTCCATTGCCCGGTCGCCGTCGTCGCATTCGACGTCGTCAGGGCCGTGCCGTTCAGTGCCGAGTTCACGCTGAAGCTGGACGACGCGGGATAGGCGACGGTCGAACCCGTGATCGCAGCGCTCTGCCCGGCACCGGAGCTCGTGCCCTGGTAGATACGGATGTAGATCGGCCCCTGGTAGCCGTTCAGGTTGGCGGTTGAGATCGTCAGGTTGACCAGCGTCGTGTCCGACGTCAGGACGCTGGCGGCGCTCTTCTGCCAATAGATCGGGGCGGTGGCGGTCGCACTGGTGAAGATCGCGACCAGGAAGCTGGTGCCGGTGCCCGACAGTTTCGAGACGCCGGTGATCTGCAGGCCGGATGCCAGTTCCGAGGCGTTGAGCTTCGAATCGGCCGCACCCGTCACCGCGCCGGCATCGATGCTGAACTCGACCGCGACTGCCGAACCGTCGATCTGCAGCGTGCCGTGGTCATCCTCGGCCAGGATCGCGGCAAGCTGATCGGCCGTCAGCCGGGTGCCGGTGACCAGGTCGGAGAACAGTTCCCCCTCGTCGCCCCGGCTGTCCAGGGCGCCGTTCAGGCGCTGGTCGATGGCATGGCCGATCTCCTCGACCAGGACCTTGGCCGCGGCGGCCGTCGTGGCCGTCGCCAGCCAATCCGCGTTGACATAGACATGCGCCTTGCCGTCCGGCCCGCGGCCGGCATAGGCGCCGCGCCCGCCCTGCATCTGGGCATCGGTCAGCAGGTCGAACGAGATCCCGGGATCGCTGCCCTGCGCCAGCGCCATCTGCAGGGCCGCGGACGCGGCCCGGAACGTCGCGGCATCGGTGCCGGCAGAGCCGAACGCCTGGTTGACGATGGCTTGGAACGCGTCGGGGCGGCGTGCGAGATCGGCCAGCATGGCCCAGGCCGACCCGACTGCCAGGTCGAGCGCGCCCGATGCGTCGGCGCGCTCCGACAGGTCGTTCTTTCCGAAGGTCAGCATGTTTTCATGTCCCTGGCATGTCCCTGGGCAGCGTTTCGTCGGCCGTCTGCGTTCCGATCATGTGAAAAATGATCAATTTCCGCATTGTGTTGCGGTTCATGGGATTTATCTTTCCAAAGAACACAACGGGGGAACTGTCCCATTTCTTATCTGGGACCGGCTTTCAAACCGGTTTCACACCCCGCGCCAACCACCGCCGCCCCCGGGATCGCCGCCAGAAAACGCCCAGCCGGCTTGAGCTTGCCGTCCCCATGCCGCTAGAGCATGACCACGCTGAGCGGAGTCGTGGCAGCGTGTCGATCATGCGACCAAACAACGAGATAGGGCGCGCTGACCGGTTACGGTCAGCCGGAAAGCGCGCTAGCATCCGCCACCCATCCCAAGGTGTGCCCATGCCCGGTTCCCTGACGGCATCCCAGGTCGCGCAATACCAGCGTGACGGGTTCCTGTTCCCGGTGGATTGCCTGACCGCGGAGGAAGTCCGCCATTACCGCGGCTGCCTGGAAGCGTTCGAGCAGGCCCAGGGCGACACGTTCGGCAAGCTGCCCGACCTGGTCAGGTCGAAGTCGCACCTGCTGTTCACCTGGATGGACCAACTGGTCCGCCATCCCAGGGTGCTGGACGCGGTCGAGAGCCTGATCGGTCCGGACATCCTGATCTATCACCTGACGTCCTGGCTGAAGGAACCGCACGAGGCGTCGCACGTGTCCTGGCACCAGGACGGCACGTATTTCGGGCTGGAACCGTATGACCAGATCACCGCCTGGATCGCCCTGACGGATGCGACGCCCGAGATGGGATGCATCAAGATCATCCCGTCCAGCCAGGTCATCGGGCAGCGGCCGCACAAGGACACCTACAGCCCGGGCAACCTGCTGTCGCGCGGGCAGACCATCGATCATCCGCTCGACTATACCAAATACGTGATGATGCCGCTGAAGGCGGGCCAGGTCTCGCTGCACCACACCCATATCGTGCATTCGTCCGACCGCAACCGCACGGATCAGCGCCGGATCGGCATCGGCGTCAGCTATATCCCCACGCGCTGCCGCCTGATTAACGGGGCGAGGGCCAACGGGGCGCGGGTCGGTGCCACCCTGGTGCGGGGGCGCGACGATCATGGCCATTTCGACCTGGAGCCGCGGCCCACCGGCGATTTCGACGATGCGTCGCGGGCCACCCATGCCGCCTCGGTCAACCGGTTCTTCGAGTCGAACACGCTGCTGGCGGCCCGCCGGCGGTCAGGCAATATCGGCATCTGATCCCGCCCGGGCGGCAAATTGCCGGTCGAATCGGCGCGTGCTAACGATATCGCCGCATCAGTCCCGACGACGTCAGGCCGGTCACCGCCGCGCCGAACCGTGATCCTGCGCCGCCTCTCTGAGATCCCCTCGCGCCCGCAAGGCGCGCGCCACACCAGGCCGCACCGTGCGCGCACGGATGGGCCGCGAAGCAGGAACACGCCATGTCGCAACAAGCCGCAATTCCACAGAATTGGGACGTCGCAGCCGACGTCGTCGTCGTCGGGTTCGGCGCCGCCGGGATGGCCGCCGCCGTCACCGCCCATGACCTGGGCGCCCAGGTGGTGATCCTGGAGAAGGCGCCCGAGGGCAAGGAAGGCGGCAACACCCGCGTCGCCGGGCAGGGCTATCTGAACACGTCGTCCACCGACGGTGCGATCGCCTATCTGACCGCGCTGTGCGGCCCGTTCACCGTGCCCGCGGCGATGGTGAAGGTGTGGGCCGAGGAGATGTGCCGCAACAATGACTGGCTCGCGAGCCTGGGCGGCGACCCGCAGGAGCATCAGCACCCGCCCGTCGGCATCGAGTTCCCCGACCTGCCCGGCGCCGACTGCGTGCACAAGTTCCATGACGGCCCGACCTATGGGTATTCCTATACATGGAAGCTGTTCGAGCGGCTGGTGAAGGAACGCCCGATCCGGATCCTGTACGAAACACCCGGCCGGCGGCTGATCCAGCACGACATCACCAAGGAAATCCTGGGCATCGAGGCCCACCATGGCGGCAAGCCCGTGCTGGTGAAGGCGCGGAAGGCCGTGGTGCTGACCTGCGGCGGGTTCGAGAACAACCAGGAGATGATCCGCAACTATCTGCCTGGCGTGCCGTATTGCTACACGTCGGGCTCGCCCTACAACGAGGGCGACGGCATCACGATGGCGATGTCGGTCGGGGCCGATCTGTGGCACATGAACAACTATGCCGGCCCGTCGATGGCGCTGAAAGTGCCCGAGGTGCCCACGACCTTCTCGATGCAGGCGCTGCACTACAGCAAGGAAGTGCCCGGCGGGGTGATCGTGGTCGGTCCGGACGGGCGGCGGTTCACCGACGAGAAGTTCAAGACCCGCCACGGCAAGGTGCCGATCAACGGGCGCTGGCTGCCGCTGTCGACGCCGTGCCCGATGTTCATGATCTTCGATCACACGCATTTCTCGGCCGGACCGCTGTACGACAAGCACCCCAGCCATGGCTGGACGCAGATCGTCGAGAAATACGACTGGAGCGAGGACAACAGCGTCGAACTCGCCAAGGGCTGGGTGAAGTCCGCCGACAGCATCGCCTCCCTGGCCAGGCTGGTCGGGCTGGATGCCGCGGCGCTGGAAGACAGCGTGGCGCGCTGGAACCATGCGGCGGCGGCAAAGCACGATGCCGCGTTCGGGCGCAGCCTGATGATGGCGCCGATCGCGAACGGGCCGTTCTATGCGGTGGAACTGTCGCCCTCGATGCTGAACACGCAGGGCGGGCCGCGCCGCAACGAACACGCGCAGATCGTGCGCCCCGACGGCACGCCGATCCCGCGGCTGTACAGCGCCGGAGAGTTGGGCTCGATCTACAGCTATCTGTACCAGGGCACGGGCAATCTGGGCGAATGCCTGGCATTCGGGCGGATTTCCGGGCGGAACGCGGTGGCGGAACAGCCCTGGGGCTGACCCGCTGACGCAGCGCGGTCGCGGCGTCGCTCGTCGCCGCGATCACGATTCCTGCTGTCTTGCCGATCGCGCGGCCCGACGGACCGGCCTCGGCGGACGTTGTCGATCCCGGACTGCTTGACGGATGGGTGCGGACCCTGCCCAAATTCACAAACAAGAATCGTGGACCCATCCAAGGGCTTATCGACA
>CAYZKM010000393.1:0-5010 GCA_964478525.1 uncultured Bifidobacterium sp. | reverse complement strand
GAAGCAGACGGATGCCGCCGGCAATGCCAGCGCCGCGTCCGCGGCCCTGACGGTCACCATCGACACCGCTGCGGCCGTGCCCTCGGCGCCGGACCTGGCGGCGGCATCCGACACCGGCACATCGAATACCGATAACATCACGACCGCGACGACCCCCACCTTCACCGGCAGCGGAGCCGACGCAGGTGCCACCGTCACGCTGTACGACACCGACGGCACCACCGTGCTGGGAACCACGACAGCGGACGGCACGGGCGCGTGGTCGATCACCAGTTCCAAGCTGGCCGGTGGTGTCCATACGGTTGCCGCCACACAGACCGACCTTGCCGGCAATGTCAGCGCGCTGTCGGCGACGCTGGCTGTCACCATCGACGTGCGTCCGTCCGCGCCGACCATGGATTCGGCGTCGGACACCGGGTCATCGAACACCGACGGCATCACCAGCGATTCGACGCCGACCTTCACCGGCAGTGGGGCGACCGCGGGCTCCACGGTCACGCTGTACGATACCGACGGCATCACCGTGCTGGGCACCGCCACCGCCAACGGAAGCGGAAACTGGTCGATCACCAGCACCTCGATGACAAACGGGGCGCACACGCTGACCACCAAGGCCGGAACCGGGCAGGCATCGGTCGGGCTGGTCGTCACCATCGATACGTTGGCCCTGCCGCCCGACGCGCCCGACCTGGCCGCATCGTTCGATTCGGGCGCCTCCGCGTTCGACAATGTCACCGCCAAGACGACCGTCACCGTGACCGGCGGTGCTGCCGAAGCCAGATCGACAGTCACCCTCTACGACACCGACGGCACCACCTCGCTCGGCTCGACGACAGCCGATGATGCCGGGACCTGGTCGATCGCGACCAGCACGCTGTCCGCCGGCACCCATACCCTGACCGTCACGCAGGTCGACCTGGCCGGCAACATCAGCGCGCCCGGCGACGGTCTGGATGTGACCGTGGATACGACTGCCCCGACAGCGCCGTCCACGCCCGACCTGGCCACGGCGTCCGACACCGGCCTGTCCGGCACCGATAACATCACCAGCAAGACGACCCCGATCCTGACCGGCACGGGCGCCGAGGCGGGGGGTGTCGTCACGCTGTATGACACGGACGGAACGACGGCGCTGGGCAGCACGACCGCCGATGCCAGTGGTGTCTGGTCGATCGTCAGCGCTACGCTGACCGGTGGTACCCATACGCTGGCGGCGAAACAGACCGACCGGGCCGGCAATGTCAGCGCCGCGTCGACCGCCCTGTCGGTCACGATCGATACCGCGCCGGCCGCGGCGCCTGGCACGCCCGACCTGGCGGCTGCGTCGGATACCGGCATCTCGAATGCCGACAACCTGACGTCCAAGACCACGCCGACCATCACCGGCGCCGGTGCCGAGTCCGGTGCCACGGTCACGCTGTATGACAGCAACGGCTCGACGGTACTGGGCACCGCCACCGCCGATGTGTCAGGCGCGTGGTCGGTCGTCACGTCGACCCTGGCGGCGGGCCAGCATCTGCTGACCGCCAGGCAGACGGACAAGGCCGGTAATGTCAGCACCGCGTCCGCCGGGCTGGTGATCACGATCGACGGCGCGGCCGTTGCTCCGTCCTTGCCCGATCTGATCGCGACATCCGACAGCGGCATTTCGAACACCGACAACCTGACCAGCCTGGCGGCACCGGTGCTGACCGTGACGGGGGCCGAGGCCGGCGCCACCGTCACGCTGTACGACACCAATGGCATCACTGTCCTGGGTTCGGCCGTCGCCGATGCCGGCGGCACGTGGATGATCGTCAGCTCGGCTCTTGCCGCGGGTGTCCACACGCTGACGGCGAAGCAGACCGACAAGGCCGGCAATGTCAGCGCGGCGTCGGCGGGCCTGGTCGTTACCATCGATACCACCGCGGCAGCCGCGCCGAGCGCGCCGGACCTTGCTGCGGCATCCGATACCGGTGTGTCGAACACCGACAACCTGACCAGCCTGCAGACGCCGACCTTCACGGGCACGGGTGCCGAAACCGGCGCCACCGTGACGCTGTACGACACCAACCGGCTGACGGTGCTGGGTTCCACGGTGGCCGACGGGCTGGGCGCGTGGTCGATCACCAGCGTCACGCTGGCCAATGGCCTGCACACGCTGACGGCGAAGCAGACCGACAAGGCGGGCAATGTCAGCGCTGCCTCGGCCGCGCTGTCGGTGACCATCGACAGCGTTGTCAGCGCGCCCAGCGCTCCGGACCTGGCGGTGACGTCTGATAGCGGGCTGTCGAATGTCGACAATCTGACCAACCGGACGAACCCGACACTCAGCGGCATCGGCGGCGAGGTCGGTGCCACCGTCACCCTGTATGACACCAATGGCACGACCGCGCTGGGCACCGCCACGGCGGATGGCGCCGGTGCCTGGCAGATCAGCAGCGCGACGCTGGCTGCCGGCGCGCATATGCTGACGGCGAAGCAGGTGGACAAGGCCGGCAATGTCAGCACCGCCTCGATCGCGCTGGAAGTCACGATCGACGCCACGACCGCCGCCGCGCCCGCTGCTCCGGCCCTGGTCCTGACGTCCGACACGGGCGCGTCGAACAGCGACAACCTGACCAACAAGGTGAACCCGACGCTGGGTGGGTCGGGCGCGGATGCCGGCGTGACGGTCACGCTGTACGACACGGATGGTGTCACGCCGCTGGGCTCCTCGGCGGCCGATGCTACCGGCGCCTGGATCGTGACGACCGCGACGCTGACGCCCGGGTCCCACACCCTGACCGCCAGGCAGATGGACCGCGCCGGCAATGTCAGCCTCGCGTCGGACTCCGTCACCATCGTCGTCGATACGACCGTCGTGGCCCCCGATGCCCCCGACCTTGCCGCCGCGTCCGACAGCGGGGTATCGAGCCTGGACAACGTGACGAACAAGACGGCGCCGACCTTCTCGGGCGCGGGTGCCGACGCGGGTGCCACGGTCACGCTGTACGATACCAACGGCACCACCGTGCTGGGCTCTGCCAAGGCGGACGAGACGGGTGCCTGGTCGATCGTGACGACCACCATGACCGGTGGCGTGCATGCGGTGACGGCGAAGCAGACCGACAAGGCCGGCAATGTCAGTGTCGCCTCGGCCGGCCTGCTGGTCACGATCGACGCCACCCTGCCGCTGGCGCCGACCGGACTGGACCTGGTCGTTGCATCCGATACCGGTGCGTCGGGCATCGACAACATCACCGGCGACACGACCCCGACCATCAGCGGCATCGGTGCCGAAGCCGGCGCCACGGTGACGCTGTTCGATACCGATGGCACGACCATTCTGGGTACCACCAAGGCCTCGGCGGCGGGCGCGTGGATGATCACCGCCGGCGGGTTGAGTGCCGGCGCCCACACGCTGACGGCACGCCAGACCGACAAGGCCGGCAATACCGGTCCGGCATCGGGCGGGTTGGTGGTCACCGTGACCGCGCCGGTGACGATGGCAGCGCCCGTCCTGCCAGCCGCATCCGACAGTGGCACATCGGCCAGCGACCTTCTGACGAATGTCACGACGCCTGTCGTGTCCGGCGGCGGTGCGACCGCCGGTGCGACGGTCACTTTGTACGACACCAACGGTGCGAACGCGCTGGGATCGGCGGTGGCCGATTCCGCCGGCAACTGGGTGATCACCGCCTCGGCTCTGGCAGCGGGCCCGCATGCCCTGATGGCGAAGCAGGGCGCGACACCGGTCAGCGCGGAACTGGTGATCACGATCGACAACGCCGCGGCCGCGCCTGGCGCGCCGGACCTGGCGCCCAGGTCGGACAGCGGGCCTTCGGCGTCCGATAACCTGACCAACCGCAGCACGCCGGACTTCACCGGCAGCCTGGCCGAACCCGGGGCCCTGGTGACGCTGTACGACACCGATGGCACAACGGTCCTGGGGACCGCGACCGCCGATGCCGCGGGGACCTGGGCGATCACGGCGTCCACTCTGGCAGCCGGTGCGCATACGGTGACAGCCCGGCAGACCGACGCGGCCGGCAATGTCAGCGTGGCATCGGCCGGGCTGGCGATCACCATCGATACCGCTGCCGCAACGCTCGGCGCGCCGGACCTGGCGGCGGCATCGGATAGCGGGGTGTCCAGCACCGATAACATCACCAACAAGATAGTACAGACCTTCACCGGCAGCGGCGCGGAAGCCAATGCCGTGGTGACGCTGTACGACACCGACGGGACCACCGTGCTGGGGTCGGCTGTGGCGAACGCGTCCGGGGCCTGGGTGATCACCACCGCCACGCTCGGCGCGGGGTCGCATACCATGACCGCCAGACAGACGGATCGCGCGGGCAATGTCAGCGCGGCGTCGGCCGGGCTGACCGTGACGATCGACACCACGGCGGGGTCGGCGCCCAGCACACCGGACATGATGGTGGCGTCGGATACCGGCGCGTCCAACACCGACAACATCACCAAGGCGATCTCGCTGCTGTTGACCGGCACCGGCGCCGAACCGGGCGCGCTGCTGACGCTGTATGACAGCAACGGGTCGACGACCGTCGGCCAGGTCTATGCGGATGGCAGCGGCAACTGGACACTCGCCAGCGCGGCCCTGACCACCGGCGCGCATCTGCTGACCGCGAAGCAGTTCGACACCGCCGGCAATGTCAGTGCCCCGTCGGTGGGTCTGCTGGTCGTGATCGATCCGACGGTGCCGGCCGCGCCGGGAACCCCCGACCTGGGGGCCGCATTCGACAGCGGCGTGTCCAACACCGACAACATCACGAACCAGGTTATGCCCACCATCGTCGGCAGCGGTGCCGAGGGTGGCCTCACGGTGACCCTGTACGACACCAACGGCGTGACGGTGCTGGGCACCACGACAGCGAGCGGCAGTGGCGCCTGGTCGATCACCACCTCGGCCCTGGCGGCCGGGGATCACACGCTGACGGCGAAGCAGACCGACAAGGCCGGCAATGTCAGCAGCGCCTCCACGGCACTGACGATTACGATCGACACCACGGTGCCGGCGGCACCGGG
>CAYZKM010000392.1:0-5022 GCA_964478525.1 uncultured Bifidobacterium sp. | reverse complement strand
GACCGAAGGCAGTGTGGTGGCGTCGGATGCGTTCTTCCCGTTCGCGGATGGGCTGGAGGCGGCGGTCGCGGCGGGCGCGACGGCGGTGATCCAGCCGGGCGGGTCGATCCGCGACAACGAGGTGATCGCCGCGGCGGACGCGGCCGGGATTGCGATGGTGTTCACCGGCATGCGGCATTTCCGCCATTGAGCAGCACAGCCCCCCGCCACCGTGACGCCGCCCGCCCGGTTGCGGTAAAGCATCACCCGAACGCGCCGCTTCATCGGAGGAAACAGCCATGACCGCCGTCAACGCCAATATCGCCTCGCCCCGCATGCTGCTGGTCGCCGGCGGCGCGGTGAAACAGCTCGCCGAGGTGCTGGGCAAGTTCGGCCTGTCCCGCCCGCTGGTGGTGACCGATCCGATCATGGTCAAGCTGGGCCTGGTGCGCCGCTGCCTCGATCCGCTGGAGGCGGCCGGCATCCGCTATGGCGTGTTCAGCGACACGGTGCCCGAACCGGTGGACACGGTGATCGAGACCGGTGTCGCGGTGCTGACATCCGGCGATTACGACTGCATGATCGGCTTCGGTGGCGGCTCGCCCATCGACACTGCCAAGGCGATGGCGATCCTTGCGCATGGTGGCGGCAAGATGCGCGCCTACAAGGCGCCGTTCGCCGCCGACCAGGGGGCGGTGCCGGTCATCGCCATCCCCACCACCGCGGGGACCGGCAGCGAGTGCACCCGCTTCACCGTCATCACCGACACCGCGAACGACGAGAAGATGCTGATCGCCGGGTTCGGCGCCCTGCCGCTGGCCGCGATCGTGGACTATGAACTCACGTTCTCGGTGCCGCCGCGCACCACCGCTGATACCGGTGTCGACAGCCTGACCCATGCGCTGGAGGCCTATGTCTCCCGGCGCGCCAACCCGTTCTCGGACGCGCTGGCGCTGGCGGCGATGGAGCTGATCGGGAAGAACATCCGCACTGCCTATGCCGAACCGGGCAACGCATCGGCGCGGGAGGCGATGATGATCGGCGCGACGCAGGCGGGGCTGGCATTCTCCAACGCCTCGGTCGCGCTGGTGCATGGCATGGCGCGTCCGATCGGGGCGCATTTTCATGCGCCGCACGGGCTGTCGAACGCGATGCTGCTGCCGGCGGTAACCCGCTACTCGGTGCCGGGGGCCGAGGCGCGCTATGGCGAGGCGTCGCGCCGGATCGGCTTCGCCGCGTCCACCGACAGCGACGCGGTGGCGGCGGCCAGGCTGGTCACCGGGCTGGAGGCCCTGAACAAGGACCTGTCGGTGCCCGGCCCATCGGCGTTCGGGATCACCGAGGCTGACTGGAACGCCAAGATGCAGTTGATGGCCGAACAGGCGCTGGCGTCCGGCAGCCCGAACAACAACCCGCGGGTGCCGACGGTGGAGGAGATCGTGGGCCTGTATCGGGAAGTCTGGACCGGCGCGCCGGCCAACCGGTAGGCGGGCCTGATCAGGCCTGGCGCGCGTTGGCGATGAACGCGCGGATCAGGTCCAGGTCTTTGACTCCACGGGATTTTTCGACGCCCGAGGACACGTCGACCGCGGTGGCGCCGGTTTCCCGGATGGCGGCGGCGACATTGGCCGGGGTCAGCCCGCCGGCCAGAATCCACGGCGCGGGGGCGGTCCAGCCGCGCAGCAGGGTCCAGTCGAAGCTGACCGCGTTGCCGCCCGGGCGGGTGGCGGCGGGCGGCGGCTTGGCCTCGATCAGCAGGGCGTCCGCACCCCGATCGCCGGTGGGCAGGTCGGCGACGGTGCCGATCCCGACGGCGCGCCAGATGGGCAGGCCGAAGCGGGCGCGCAGATCGCCCAGGGCCTCGATCGGGCCATACAGTTGCAGGACATCCAGCCGCACCGCGTCCAGCGTGGTGGCGATGGCCTCGATGGTCGGGTTCACGAACAGCCCGACGCGGCCGGCGCCGCCGGGGCTGCGGGCCGACAGGGCGGCGGCGGTGGCGGGGGTGACGTAGCGCGGCGAGGGGGGGAAGAAGGCGAATCCCACCCAGTCGGCCCCGGCCGCGATGGCGGTGTCGAAGGCGGCGGGGTCGTTGATGCCGCAGATCTTGACCCGCACCCCGGTCATGCCAGTGACGCCGCGATGGCCGCGGCCGCTTGTGCCGGATCGGTGGCGGCGGTGATGGGGCGGCCGACGACGATCCAGTCGGCGCCGGCGGCGATGGCCTCGGGCGGGGTCATCGTGCGGGCCTGGTCGCCGGCGGCGGTCCCGGCGGGGCGGATGCCGGGCACGACCAGCCTGGCATCGGGGCCGAGATGGCGGCGCAGCAGCGCGACCTCCTGCGGGCTGCAGACCAGGCCGTCGGCGCCGGCCGCGATGGCCATGCGGCCCAGGCGCAGGACCTGCTCCGCCGCCCCGCCGGGGACGCCGGCGGCGGCGAGGGCGGCGTCGTCCAGGCTGGTCAGGACCGTCACGGCCAGGATCATCGGGCGGTCCGGTCCGGCGGTTTCGGCGGCTTCGCGGGCGGCGCGGACCATGGCGGCCCCGCCCGAGGCATGGATGGTCACCATGCGCGGGCGCAGCGGCAGGACGGCGCGGATGCCGCCGGCGACCGTATTGGGGATGTCGTGCAGCTTGATGTCCAGGAAGACCGGCCGGCCCTGGATGGCATGGTATCCGGCCGCGCCGTTGGCCAGGAAGTATTCCAGCCCCAGCTTGAACAGCCCGGCATGGGGCGCGGTGGCGGCGGCCCAGGCGCGGGCCTTGGCGGGATCGGTCGTGTCGAGCGCGACGATGATCGGGCTGATGATCGGGCTGGGCATGGCGGGCTATGGCCCGGTGGGGAGGCGTGCCTTGAGGTCCTGGAGCTGGACTTCAAGAAGCTTGACGGTGTGTTCGGCCTGCCGGGCACGGTGGCGCTGGCCCAGCTCGTTGACCCAGACGAACAGCGCGCCGACCAGGAAGGCGGTGCCGGTCAGGACCAGGATGGCCAGCGACAGGGGCGCGTCCAGCGCGAAGTCGGTGGGCCACAGCGTCAGGCGGACGGGGGTGGGATTGGACAGGGCGAACAGGGCCAGCAGGATCAGCAGCGGGACCCCGACCAGCAGGCGCAGCAACAGGCCCATGGGTTCAGGCGGTCTTGCGGGCGGGTGCCTTGCGCGTCGGCTTGCCCTTGTTGACCCGTTCCCGCAATTCCTTGCCGGCCTTGAAGAAGGGGACCACCTTTTCCTCGACCGCGACGGCTTCCCCGGTGCGGGGGTTGCGCCCGGTGCGGGCGTTGCGGTGCTTGACCGTGAAGGCGCCGAAGCCGCGCAGTTCCACGCGGGCCCCCTGTGCCAGGGCCAGTGTCACCTGCTCGAAGATGGTGGAGACGATCACTTCCACGTCTGCCCCGCGAAGATGCGGATTGGCACTGGCGAGTTCGGCAATGAGTTCCGATTTGGTCACGGCGACGCCCCGGTGTTCAACCGCCGGGACGGTGCCAGACCGCAAGCCCGCCGTCAAGTCTAACGCTTTGGGAAACCAGCGTTTTCCAGATGGATTCAACGACCGAGCCCAGGCTGGAGGAAATTGCCTTTTCGGCCAGGCCCCCGGTGCTGACGTCGTTGGCGGGCAGCGATGCCGGCACGCCCTTGGTTTCCTTCAGCCAGGCCCGGGCCTCGGCCTCGCCGCCGATGGCGTCGACCAGGCCGAGCTTCATTGCCTGGCGGCCGGTGAAGGCGCGCCCGTCGGCCAGGGCGCGGACCTGGTCGGGCGGCATCTTCCGCCCGGCGGCGACCATCAGGACGAACTGGTCGTACAGGTCCATGACCAGGCCATGCAGGACCTCGCGGCCCTGCGGCGACAGCGGGCGGGTCATGTTGGGCTGGTCCTTCAGCGCGCCCGAGGTGATGGCCTCGGTCGAGATGCCGAGCTTGCCCAGCAGGCCGGAGACTTCGCCGGTTTCCAGAAGGACGCCGATCGACCCGGTCAGCGTGGATTCACGGGCGAAGATGCGCTCGGCGGGCATGGCGATCATATAGCCGGCGGATGCCGCCAGGCCGCCCATCACGGCGACGACCGGCTTCGTTTCGGCCACGCGGGCGATGGCGCGGTACAGGCTCTCGCCGCCCGAGACGGTGCCGCCCGGGCTGTTGATCGCGACGATCAGGGCCTTGGCGTCGGGGTCCTTGGCGACCTCGTCCAGGGCCCGGACCAGGCGGCGGTCTTCCGCGATGATGCCGGTGACGTTCAGGCGGGCGACATGCTCGCCGCTCAGCGACAGGCCGGCGTCCAGCAGGGCGGCGAACGCGGCCACGACGACCGCGCACACCGTCACGAGGCGCCAAAAGACAAGGCGGCGCTTGAGGCGCCGCCTGTCCAACAGCAGGTCGGTTTCCAGCGACACCGAGCTGGCTTAGCTGTCGCCCGACTGCATCTGGTTGCGGCGACGGATCGCGGCCCCCAGGATGTCGCCCAGCGAAGCGCCGGAGTCGGACGAACCGAACTCGGCCATGGCCTGCTTTTCCTCTTCGACTTCCTTGCCCTTGATCGTCAGGGTCAGCTTGCGCGAGGCGCGATCGACCGCGGTGATCTTGGCATCGACCTTCTCGCCGACGGCAAACCGGTCGGGGCGCTGGTCACCCTTGTCGCGTGCCAGTTCGGCGCGGCGGATGAAGCCGGTCAGGACGTCGTTGACACGCACCTCGATGCCGTTGGCCTGGATCGCGCTGACGATGCAGGTCACGACGTCGCCCTTGTGGACGGTGTCGAGGATGGTGGCCGCCGGGTCGTCCTTGAGCTGCTTGATGCCCAGGCTGATCCGCTCTTTCTCGACATCGACGTCGAGCACCTTGGCCTTGACGACCTGGCCCTTTTCGAAGTGGCTGATCGCCTGCTCGCCGGGTTCGTCCCAGGACAGGTCGGACATGTGGACCATGCCGTCCACATCCGGGCCGACGCCGATGAACAGGCCGAACTCGGTGATGTTGCGGATCTCGCCCTCGATGATCGAGCCCGGCGGATGGGCTTCGAGGAACAGCTCCCAGGGGTTGCCCTGGGCCT
>CAYZKM010000391.1:0-5073 GCA_964478525.1 uncultured Bifidobacterium sp. | reverse complement strand
CGACCGCAGCGAGCGCATCCGCACCTACAACTTTCCGCAGGGCCGGGTGACCGACCATCGCATCGGCAAGACCCTGTACAAGATCGATGCCGTGATGGTCGGCGACCTGGACGAGTTCATCGATGCGCTGACCGCCGAGGACCAGGCCGCCCGCCTCGCCGCCGAGGAGTGAGCGCCGGCCGCATGACGGTGGCCGCGGCGATCCGGTCCGGCGCCGACCGGCTGCGCGCCATCGACACCGGCAACCCAAGGCTGGAGGCGCGCCTGCTGCTGGCCCATGCGCTGGGGGTCGAGCCGGCGACGCTGATCCGCGACCTTCACTACCGGGTCGAGACCGCCGGCTTCGACGCGCTGCTGGATCGCCGCCTGGCGCACGAACCCCTGGCCTATCTGCTGGGCCATCGGGAATTCTGGAGCCTGGACCTGGCGGTCTCGCCCGCCACGCTGATCCCGCGCGGCGATTCCGAAACCGTCGTCGAGGCGGCCTTGGCCGCGGTCGCGGCGATGCCGGGGCCGATCCGGGTGCTGGACCTGGGCACCGGCACCGGGTGCCTGCTGCTGGCCGTGCTGCATGATCGGCCCGATGCGCACGGGGTGGGCGTGGACCGGGTGCCGGCGGCGGTCGCCCTGGCGGCGCGCAACGCCGGCGTTCTGGGCCTGGCCGACCGCGCCGCCTTCGTCTGCGGCGAATGGGAGGCGCCGCTGGACGGGACGCCGTTCGACCTGGTGCTGGGCAACCCGCCCTATATCCGATCGGCCGAGATTGCGGCGCTGATGCCGGATGTCGCGCTGCACGAGCCGGTCTCGGCCCTGGATGGCGGCCCTGACGGGCTGGACGCCTATCGTCACATCGTCCCGACCCTGCCGCATCTGCTGGTGCCGGGCGGGGTGGCGGTGCTGGAACTGGGCCTCGGGCAGAGCGACGCCGTCGGTGCCCTGGCCGTGGCGGCGGGCCTGACGGCGGAATCCGTCCCCGACCTGGCCGGAATCCCGCGTGCCCTGGTGATTCGACGGGCTGGTTTGTGAAAAAACCAATTGGCACCGGGGGATGCGCGGTCTAGGTTTGCAGCGTGGCAGAGGCGGCCGCCCGCGCGGCTGCCTTGACGCGACAGGACCCGCTCGCGGGGCCATCGCTTGTCCGCAGCAACGCCGATCTATCGAGGTGAGCCGAGGGGCGCGTTCTCCCTTGGGGCGCGCGCGATGTGTGTCCCGGCCCCGTGCCGGCTGCCTGCAACCGGAAAGTGCGACGGCAACAGAATGAATATGAAGCGCATGCGTGGCCGCAACCATCGCTCGGGTGGCGGAGGAGGCGGCGGAGGCGGGGGCGGCGGGATGCGCCACCATTCCAGTGGCAACATCCCGATGAATCGCAACCATGTCTTCGACAGCAACGGCCCCGATGTCCGGGTCCGCGGCACGTCGCAGCAGCTGTTCGAGAAATATCTCCAGCTTGGGCGGGACGCGACCAGCAGCGGCGACCGCGTGATGGCCGAGAGCTATTTTCAGCACGCCGAGCACTATTTCCGCATCCTGAACGCCATGAACCAGGCGGCCCAGCAGAACCAGGCCCAAAGTGGCCAAGGCGGCGGGCAAGGCCAGCAGGGCGGGCATCGCCGCGGCTATCAGGGCGGCGAGGATGGCGCCCAGCAGCCAGGCGGCGAACCCGTGGGCGAGGCCGAGGAGATCCGTCCCCCCGGCACCGGCGACCAGCCGGAGGCCAGGGAAATCCCGATCGCGGCCGCGCCGTCCGAGTCCTGAAGGTTCGGCGCCGTTACCGCAACGGCGTGTGAATAAGAAGACAGGGCGCGCCGGCCGCGTACGGTCAGCCGGCGGGCGCTCTGTCGCCTCGCCCTTGGGCCGGTTGGGGGGTAACGGCCAGCGGCCCGCGCAAGGCGGCGGCCTCGGCGCCGGCGATCATCCCCAGGCGGATGAACAGGTCGATCAGCACCACGTTCACGTTGAACTTGAAGTCGTCGGTATCCCGCACGGCTTCCAGCACGCGCGCGATCGGCCACAGCGCGAACGATTCCACCTCGCCATCCGCCGCTTCCGGAACGAACGAGTCGGGCAGTTCCAAGTCATAGCAATACAGATGGTCGCGCCGCAGCCCCTCGGGCCGGTCCATCGCATAGACCAGTTCGCCGACCAGGCGCGCGCCCGAGGCCAGCGCGGGCGGGATGGCGGCTTCCTCGCCGGCTTCCTTGATCAGCGTTTCCCAGGGGCCGAGCGTGGCGGGGACGCCGCCGGCGACGATGTGGTCCAGCTTGCCGGGGTCCAGCGCCTTGTCGAACGCGCGACGGGCGATCCACACATGCACCCCGTCGTGGCGGCGGACCAGGCCGTTGACATGGACACCGCTCGCCAGCACGCCGAAGGACGGGACCGCGCCGCGGTCGATCCGCGACAGGACCGGACCGCCCGGTTCGGCGCGGACGTCGAACGCTTCCCGCCGCCAGCGGAACATCCCGCGTTCGGACAGGGTCCGCGCGATATCGGGCAGGGCGGGCGGATCGTGCAGCACCACCCCGCCGGCGCCCACGGTGACGGCCGGAAACCCGTCCAGCGCGGCCACCATGCGCGGCGCCAGCCAGCCCACCTGCGCCGCCGCCAGCCGGAACGGCACCCTGTCTCCGGGCAGGACGGCATTGGTGCAGGCACGCACATGCCGCATGAATCCGGGTGTCGCGCACAAGCCAGCCAAGAGCGTCGCCTTTCCAAGGTCGGCACATCATGCCACATGCAGGGCATGAGACGATACCAGCAGGCCGTGCCCCCGGCGGAACTGCCGCCGAACGAGCGTGCGCAGCGCTCCAACCTTCAGACCGTGCTGTCGCTGGTTCCCTACCTCTGGCCGGCGGGGAATCCGGGCGCCCGGGTGCGCGTGGTCATCGCGCTGGCGTTCATGGTGCTGGCCAAGGTCGCCACCGTCTATGTGCCGATCCTGTACGGGCGCGCGGTGGATGCCCTGGTGGCGGGCGACGAGAAGACCACGATGGCGCTGCTGACGGTGCCGGCGGCGCTGATCGTGGCCTATGGCCTGGCGCGGGTCGGGGCGGCCGGGTTCGGGGAGATCCGCGACGCGCTGTTCGCGTCCGTGCAGCAGAGGGCGGTCCGGCTGCTGGCGCTGCGCACCTTCCGCCATCTGCACGCCGTCAGCCTGCGCTTCCATATGGATCGCCAGACCGGGGGGCTGTCGCGCGTGATCGATCGCGGCGTGCTGGGCATGCAGTCCGTGCTGCGCCTGGCCGTCTTCAACGTGGTGCCCACCGCGGTCGAGCTGGTCATGGTCACCGGCATCGTCTGGTACCTGTTCGACTGGCGCTATGCCGCCATCACCTGCGCCGCCGTGCTCGCCTATGTCGCGTTCACAACCCTGCTGGCGGGCCGGCGCGGGCGCTATCGCCGGACGATGAACGACACCGACAACGACGCCTCGACCAAGGCGCTGGACAGCATCCTGAACTACGAGACGGTCAAGTATTTCAACAACGAGGCCCACGAGGCGACCCGCTATGACAGCGCCCTGGCGCGATACGAGCGGGCGGCGGTGCGGGTGCAGATCTCGTTGAACCTGCTGAACCTGGGCCAGGCGATCATCATCGCCACCGGCCTGACATCGATCATGCTGATGGCCGCCGCCGACATGGGCGACGGGTCGATGACCATCGGCAAGTTCGTGCTGGTGAACACCTACCTGATCCAGCTGTACCAGCCGCTGAACTTCCTGGGCACGGTCTACATGACCATCAAGCAGGGCCTGGTGGACATGGAGCAGATGTTCTCGCTGCTGTACATAAGCCAGGAAGTGGCCGACAAGCCGCACGCCAAGGCCCTGGCGGCGCACCTGTCCGACGGCCCCGCCGGCGAGGTCCGGTTCGAGGATGTGCATTTCGGCTATCGCCCCGACCGGGAGATCCTAAAGGGTGTCTCGTTCGCCATCCCCGCCGGGCGCAAGCTGGCCATCGTCGGTCCCACCGGCGCCGGCAAGTCCACCATCAGCCGCCTGCTGTTCCGCTTCTACGACGTCATCGCCGGGCGCGTGCTGATCGACGGGCAGGACGTGCGCGACGTGACGCAGACCAGCGTGCGCGCCGCCATCGGCGTGGTGCCGCAGGACACCGTGCTGTTCAACGATACCATCCGCTATAACATCGGCTATGGCCGCCCCGGTGCCTCGCAGGCCGAGATCGAGCAGGCCGCCCGTGCCGCGCAGGTGCACGATTTCGTCCTGCAACTGCCTGAAGGCTATGACACCCGCGTGGGTGAGCGCGGGCTGAAGCTGTCGGGCGGCGAGAAGCAGCGGGTCGCCATCGCGCGCACCATCCTGAAGGACCCGCGCATCCTGATCCTGGACGAGGCCACCAGCGCGCTGGACACCCGCACCGAACAGGACATCCAGGCGGCGCTGCGGGCCGTCGCGACCCATCGCACGACGCTGGTCATCGCCCATCGCCTGTCCACCGTCGTGGACGCCGACGAGATCATCGTGCTGAACCAGGGCCAGGTCGTGGAGCGCGGCACCCATGCCGGCCTGCTGGCGCAGGGCGGGCTGTATGCCCGGATGTGGGCCATGCAGGCCACCGAGCAGGGGGCCGATGCCGACCCGATCCCGGCGCAATAGCGCATGACCGCGCGGCGCGGGACCGTACGGGCGGGTGGATCATGCGATTGAACGACGCAGCAGACATCAAGGAGAGTGGATATGCAGGCCGGACCTGACGCGGAACCTTCCTCGGAACTCAGCCACGCCGGCGCGGTCGTCGACAAGGCGATCGAATACATGGTCGGTCAGAACATCGGCTCGCTGGCCATCGCCTCGGCGCTGCTGGGCGGATCGATGGCATTGCTGGCCCGCAGCGTCAGCGACGATGCGATCGTGAAGATCCTGACCAACGCCATCGACAGCGTCCGGTCCGGCGAGCTGCGCGGCCCGGGACGGGACCAGTAGGCGCCCCGTCGCGAAGCTCTTCCTTGACGGGGGGCGACTCTGTCGCCATAACCCCCGCCTTCCAAAGTGGACCGAGGATATTGAGCGATGTCTCGTCGCTGTGAGATTACGGGCAAGGGCGTGTT
>CAYZKM010000390.1:0-5081 GCA_964478525.1 uncultured Bifidobacterium sp. | reverse complement strand
GAACAGCGATTGCAGCAGATCGACGGGCAGGGCGCCATGCAGCGCCATCGCCGGTTCCAGCAGCGGCAGGCAGGCCGCCGCCTGGCGCGACCGGTCGGGCGAGGGCGCGTGGAAATCCCAGGGCGTGGCCAGCAGCGCCAGGGCACGGACCAGGTCCGGCCGCCGCTGCGCCGCCGCCGCCGCCAGCAGCCCGCCCATGCAGTAGCCTGCCAGCACCACCGGCCCCCGCGCGGCGGCCACGGCCAACGCCCGCTCCAGCCGCCCGGCCACATAGTCCGTCAGGGTAAACCCCCGCTCGGCGGCATCCGGCCAGCCCCAGTCCAGCAGCAGCGGGCGCAACCCGGCCCCGGCCAGCCAGCGCAGCATCGACTGCTCCGCCGTCAGGTCCAGCACATGGGCGCGGTTCACCAGGCTCGGCACGACCAGCATCACCGGCCTGTGCCCGCCGCCGTCTCCGCCCTCGCCCCCGTCTGCGCCATAGTCCAGCAGCCGGCTACCCCCCTCGGTCCACAGCACCGGCGGATCAGCCAGGGTCCGCCGCCAGGGGTGGCGGCGATAGGCGGCAATCCCCTCGATCAGGGCGGCATCCTGGCGCAGCGTTTCCCGCAGCACGGCCTCGGGGAACGCGGCTTCAAGATTTCCGCTTGCGAGCGCCGCCCTTACCGCCTCCGCGCTCAAGCTCGGCCAGCCGGGATTCGAGCCTGGCGAGCTGGCGACCGAGGCGCTCGATTTCAGCATCGCGAGGGTCAGGTGCAGCAGCAGCGGGCGTGGGCCGCGACGCTGCATCGGGCCGGGGGTGTCGGGGCGGTTGGTCATCGCCCGTGTCCCGCCCTGTGTCCCGCCCTGTGTCCCGTTGGCGCGGCATGGCGTGGATGAT
The DNA here is from genome assembly GCA_964478525.1 of uncultured Bifidobacterium sp. Classification (GTDB taxonomy): domain Bacteria; phylum Pseudomonadota; class Alphaproteobacteria; order Acetobacterales; family Acetobacteraceae; genus Rhodopila. The sequence continues at coordinate 4,204 of CAYZKM010000390.1, read as the reverse complement.
GCTGGTGGCGAAGCCGGCCCACAGTTCCAGCGTGGTCTGCCAGGCCTCCCGCGCTTCGCGGTCGGTGGCCAGGGCGGTCAGCTCGCTCTGCCACAGCGTGATCCAGTCCTCGGCCAGGCGGCGCAGGCGGTCGGCGTCCGTCGCATCCGGCCCGCTGCCCTGAGACCCGTGTGCGTGCCCTGTCCCGGCCCGATCCGCGCGGGCGCCGTCGCGATCGACGCTGTCCGCCATGCAAGTTGAAACCTCCGTCCCGGCGCGACCATAGGCGGGCGCGAATTGCTCGGAAACCGCAAACCCGACCGACGGGTTGAATAGGGCTTTCGCAGGTGCGAATAAAACCCCATTCTATCGTAGCGACTGTCGCGAGGCATGCATGGCCGACCCCGTTCAGACCGACCAGACGACCAGGACCGCCGAGACGCCTCCGGTGGTGGTCAAGAAGTATGCCAACCGGCGTCTCTACAACACCGAAAGTTCCAGCTACATCACGCTCGACAACCTGGCCGAGATGGTGCGCCACGGCCGCGACTTCGTGGTCTATGATGCCAAGACCGGGGACGACATCACCCGCAGCGTGCTGACCCAGATCATCGTCGAGGAAGAGGGCAAGGGCCAGAACCTGCTGCCGACGGCGTTCCTGCGCCAGCTGATCGGGTTCTACGGCGGGTCGATGCAGGGGCTGGTGCCGAAATACCTGGAACAGGCGATGTCGGTCTTCACCCAGCATCAGGAGCAGATGCGCACGACGATGCAGCGCACCATGGGCGGGCTGTTTCCGTTCGGCAACATGGAAGAGGTCAGCCGCCAGAACATGGCGATGATGGAACGGGCGTTCAGCCTGTTCACCCCGTTCAACCGCGGCGCCGAGGGCGGCGGCGATGCCGCGTCGCAGGAAATCGAAGCCCTGCGCGCCGAGATCGACCGGCTGCGCAAGGAACTCGCCGACAGCAAGGCCCAGCGCGGCTGACCGCGGCGGGGGGCTGCCCCGCCGCGACCGGGATCACTCCACCTCGGCCATCATGCCCTGCTTGAAGGTGGACGGCACGCCCTCGAACTTCGACTTGAAGCGCTTGTTCAGCCAATAGCCGAGCGCGGGGGGAACGCCGTTGAAGTCGGGGTCGGCACCGAGCTTCTGGGCCGCGTCCATTGCCCAGTTCGGGTTGTACATCAGCTCGCGCGCGATCGCGATCAGGTCGGCCTGCCCGCTCTGCAGGATCGCCTCGGCCTGGTCGGCGTGCACGATATGCCCCACGGCCATGGTCATCATGCCGGCCTCGGCCCGGATCTTCTGGGCATAGGGGACCTGGTAGCCGTATTTCTGCGCCCGGACGCTGTCCATGGGGGAGCGTTCCAGGATGCCGCCAGACGAGCAGTCGATGACGTCGATCCCCTTCTTTTTCAGCTCGCGGGACAGGTTGACCGATTGCTCCGGGCCGAAGCCGGCATCGTCCTCGCACGACAGGCGCATGAACAGCGGCTTGTCCGACGGCCAGTTGGCGCGGACGCATTCGGCGACTTCCAGCGGGAAGCGCATGCGGTTCTGCTCGGTGCCGCCATATTCGTCGTTGCGGCGGTTGGCTTCCGGCGACAGGAACTGGTGCAGCAGGTAGCCGTGGGCGGCGTGGATTTCCAGAATGTCGAACCCGGCCTTGTGGGCGCGGGCGGCGGCCTCGCCCCAATGCTGTACCAGGACCGGGATCTCGTCATGCGTGAAGGCGCGTGGAGTGGGCATCCGGTCGCTGTGCGGGATGGCGCTGGGCGCCACCAGTTCCCAGCCGTCCCAGTCGAACATCTCGGGGTGGTCGGGGGTCTGCGGCTGCTGGCCTTCCCAGGGGCGGGTCAGGCGCGCCTTGCGGCCGGAATGGCCGATCTGGATCGCCGGCACCGCGCCCTGGGCCCGGATGAAGTCGCTGACGCGCTTCAGCCCGGGGATGAACTCATCTTTCCACAGGCCCAGATCGCCGACGGTGCCGCAGCCGCGCCGCTCCACCTTCGTGGATTCGACCATCACCACGCCACACCCGCCGGCCGCATACTTGCCGGCGTTCATCAGATGCCAGTCGGTGGCGAAGCCCTGATGCGACGCATATTGGTGCATCGGCGCGACGACCACGCGGTTCTTCAGCGTCACGCCGCGGATCTGCAGCGGGGTAAACAGCAACGGTTGGGACACGCGTCTTTCTCCATCTCGTTCGTTGACGGATCAGTAGACCGTTTGGGCGCGGACTGGAATGTCGGCATGTCATGCGTGGATGACCGCGGGGATCATGGCGGTGGGGTCATCGCGCCGGGCCGATCGGCGCGTCCCCGGCCGCGGTCCGGCCGGGGACGTATCGTTCAACCGCCGTAATAGACGTTGTCGCCGAGGTCCTTCATCTCCAGGATGGCGGCATCGGCGCGGCCTTCGGGGGCCTTCATCAGATAGGCCTCGGTCACCTCGCCCACCACGATGTGGTGGTCGCCCATCTCGACGATCTGCTTCACCTCGCACTCGACGGCGCCGATCGCGCTGTCCAGGATCGGGGCGCCGTTCTTGCCCAGATGGAACGACTGGCCCGACAGCTTGCCGTCCTCGATCTTCGCGGGCTTGAAGAAGGTGAACGCCGCGCCCTTGCCGTCCTTGCCCAGCATGTTCAGCGTGAACCTGCCGGTGCCCTTGACCACTGTATGGGCGCCCGAGTCCGCCTTGACACCGACCACGACCAGCGGCGGCTGAAACGATCCCTGCGTCACCCAGTTCACCGTGGCGGCGCCGACATTCCCCTTCCCGTCATCGGCGGTCAGGATATAGATCCCGTACGGGATCATGCGCAGCGTGGTCTTCTTGGCGTCGGCGTCCATGGTTTCCTCCTGAATAGGCATCGATCAGGCGGCGATGTTAGTCAGCCCGCGGCGGCTTGCCCAGGGGACGACAGGGGACGACAGGCCACCGCGGCGGGGCAGCCCGGGTTCAGGTCGGAATCCGCACCGGCATCGCGCGGAAGCCGTGGATGAAGTTGGAGTAGATCCGTTCGGCCGGCCCCTCCACTTCGATCATCGGGAAACGCGCCAGGATCTCCTCCCACAGGATCTTCAACTGCAGCTCGGCCAGGCGGTTGCCGACGCAGCGATGGATACCGAACCCGAACGACATGTGCTGGCGCGGACGGGCGCGGTCGATGACGAAGCCATTGGGGTTGGGGATCGCGTCCTCGTCGCGGTTGCCCGAGACGTACCACAGCACGATCTTCTCGCCGGCCTTGATCTTCTGGCCCAGCAGCTCGGTATCCTCCTTGGCCGTGCGGCGCATGTGGATGACCGGCGTGACATAGCGGATGATCTCGGACACCATCCCGTCGATCAGGCCGGGGTCGGCGTGCAGCTTGCGGTACTGGTCGGGGTTCTGCGCCAGGGCCAGCAGACCGCCGGTCATCGAGTTGCGGGTCGTGTCATTGCCACCGACGATCAGCAGCGCCAGCGTGCCCATGAACTCGGCCAGCGGCATGTTCCGCGTCGCCTCGCCATGCGCCAGCATCGACAGCAGGTCGAATTTCGGCGGCTGGCTGCGCCGCTCCTCGAACAGCGCGCCCATATAGGCGGCCATCTTCTTCAGTTCCTCGAACCGCTCCGCCTCGGAATGGACGGGCGATTCCGGGGCGTTGACGTTGCAGATCGCGACGTCGGACCAGTAGGTCAGCTTCGATCGTTCCTCGAACGGAAAGTCGAACAGCGTCGCCAGCATCATCGTCGTCAGGTTGATCGAGACATGCTCGACCCAGTCGAAGGTCTCGCCCCGCGGCAGCCCGTCCAGCACCATCTTCGTGCGCTCGCGGATCAGCCCTTCCATGTTGGCCAGGTTGGCCGGCGCGACGATCGGGCTCGCCACCTTGCGCTGTTCATCATGGCGCGGCGGATCCATCCGGATGAAGCTCGGCCGCGTCATGCCCTTGGGCTGTTCCTCGATCTGGATGCCGCCCAGCTCGCTGGCGCTGGAGAAGACCTGGTGGTTGATCTCGACATTCATAATGTCCTTGTAGCGGGACACCGACCAGTACGGCCCGTACGGGCTGTCCGCGCAGTAGTGCAGCGGCGCCTCGCGGCGGAGCCGTTCGAAATACGGATACCAGGTGTCGTTCTGGTAGAAGGCGGGATCGCTCATGTCGAATTTGTCGAGCGGCAGCGTCCAGGCCTGGCTGGACGGGTCGTAATGGACCGGTGCGTTCAT
>CAYZKM010000389.1:0-5093 GCA_964478525.1 uncultured Bifidobacterium sp. | reverse complement strand
GAGCGCCAGCGGCCAGCGCGCTACCCGTCCAGCGCCGCGACGCCAGGCAGGGTCTTCCCCTCCAGCCATTCCAGGAACGCGCCACCCGCGCTCGACACATAGCTCATGTCGTCGATCACCCCGGCATGCCGCAGGGCCGAGACCGTGTCGCCGCCGCCGGCGACGCTGCGCAGCGCACCCTTCCGCGTCGCCTCGGCCACCGCCTTCGCGAGTGCGACGGTGGCGGCGTCGAAGGGCGGGGTCTCGAACGCGCCCAGCGGGCCGTTCCACACCAGTGTCTTCAGCCCCGGCAGCTTGCCGATCAGCGTGGCAACGGATGCGGGACCGACATCCAGGATCATCGTATCGGCCGGCACCGCGGCAATGGAAACGGTCTGCGTCGGCGGGTTGGGCTTGAACTCGGTCGACACCACGGCATCGGTCGGCAGCACCACTTCGCAATGCGCCGCCTTGGCGCGCGCCAGGATGTCCAGCGCCGTCGCATGCATCTCGGCTTCCTGCAGCGACTTGCCCACACCGATGCCCTGTGCTGCCAGGAACGTGTTGGCCATCGCCCCGCCGATCACCAGCATCTCGACCTTGCCGACCAGGTTGCCCAGCAGGTCGAGCTTGGTCGACACTTTCGCTCCACCCACGATCGCAACCACCGGGCGCGTCGGGCTGCCCAGCGCCGCGTGCAGCGCCTCCAGCTCGGCCTGCATCAGCCGCCCGGCATAGGACGGCAGCTTGTGGGCCACGCCTTCGGTGCTGGCATGGGCGCGATGGGCGGCCGAGAACGCATCGTTGACGAACAGATCGGCCAGCGCGGCCAACTGCCCGGCGAAGGCCGGGTCGTTCTTCTCCTCGGCGGCATGGAAGCGCGTGTTCTCCAGCACCAGCACATCGCCATCGGCCATGGCGGCGACCGCTTTCCCGGCCGGGGCGCCGACGCAGTCATCGGCGAAGGCGACGGGCCTGCCCAGCACCTGGCCAAGTGCTGCGGCCATCGGCGCCAGCGACATCTCCGGCACGCGCTTGCCCTTCGGACGGTCGAAATGCGAGCAGACGATCACGCGCGCGCCCTTGCCCGACAATTCGCGGATGGTGGGCGACAGCCGCTCGATCCGCGTCAGGTCCGAGATCCTGCCGTCGCGGACGGGCACGTTCAGATCGGCGCGCACCAGCACGCGCTTGCCGGCGACATCGACGTTATCGAGGGTCTTGAAGCTCATGATCAGGGTCCTGTAGCGGTTGGCGGTTCTTACCGCCTGGCGCGGGCGGACGCCATCCGCGCCCGTCCGCATCGCCGATCCCGCGCCGGGTGTCAGTCGGCCCCGCCGGCACAGCCATCGGCCGCCGGCTTGCCCGACAGCCGGTCCGCGACCCAGGGCACATACATCGGTTCGGCCGTGCCGGGCGTGCTGAAATGGGTCTGCGCGCCCGGCAGCTGCACGCGGGCGACGTTGCCGCCCAGGGCGCACATCTGCGCGCGGTACATCTTGCCCATGACAGGCGGCACCACGGTGTCGGCGGTGCCCCAGTACACGATCACCGGCGCGACCGGCTTCACCGGTGTGACGCTGCCCGCGGCATAGGCCTTGGCCCAGCCCAGCGGATTGGCGACCGCGGGGCGCAGCATCGTCTTGTAGCTGTCACCCAGCGCGTATTGCATCGTGTCGGATATCACGTGCATGCACTTGCCTGTCATGATCGCGTCGACCGTCGCCGCCCCGTCCGGCGTCAGCGCATCGGTCAGCTTCAGGTCGGGAAAGGCCTTGGGCGTGGCCCACAGGTTCATCGCGAAATGCGCGAAATTGAAGATGTTACCCGAGAAACTACTGCCCAGCTCGGCCAGCATCTTCACCGCCGTCGGCTCGTCCAGCGCCGTCTTCGGCATCAGCGCCCCGATATCGTCGGGCGCCATCGCGACGAAACCCACGATGTCGATCCCGTCGAACGCGGTGCCCTTGCGGGCGATGTAGTCGCCGAGGCTCGCTGCCGCGATCGTCGCGCCCCCGCCCTGCGACCAGCCATAGACCAGCGCCTTGCGGCTGGCACCCGACAGCTTCATCGCCCCGGCGGCACGGATGGCATTGATCACATCACGCGCCTGCGTCGCCGCCACCCCGTACTGGTGCGCCCCGCCGCCGCCAAGCCCCTGGTAATCGGTGCCCACCACGACATAGCCGCGGCGGATGAAGGCCTCGACCGCCGGCAGCCCGTAATCGGACCAGGAATTGCCGCCCACCAGGAAATACTGGTTCAGCGGCTGCGCCGGGTTCGGAATCTGGGACGGCCCGCAATTCTGCGCCGTGCCGGTGGTGCCGTGCGCCCAGGACACGATCGGACGCCCTTCCTTCGGCATCGCGCCGCGCGGGGCCATCACCAGGCCGGTCGATATCGTCGGACGTTCCTGCACATCCGAGGAGACATAGGCGATGCGCCAGGCTTCCGCGCCGGCGACCGGGGTGGTGATGCGCTCGACCGCCAGGATCTGCCCAAGCCTGGTGGTCGGTGTCATCTTCGCAACCGCCTGATAGAAGGGCGGCACCGACACCGTGACCTGTGGCTGCATCTGTGCCTGCGCCGTCCCGCATGCGGCGAGCAATGCGCCCGCCACCAGTCCCATCCTGATCCTCATCGCGTTCATCCCCGCTCCGGCTGAAATGTGATCCGGCATGACTACTGCCTGACGACGTCAATACTCCAGGAAATACTTCCCCAAGACGAAATTCATGATCATCTGCAACTTCATGCAACCCGGGACACAAACAAAACGGGCCGGGGAGTCGCCTCCCCGGCCCGTCCGCCGTCCCGCCGGGGCAGCGCCCTTACAGGCTGCCGAACAGCGCCGCCGTGTCCGACATGCGGTTCGAGAAGCCCCATTCATTGTCATACCAGCCCATGACGCGGGCCATCTGGCCATCGACCACCGCCGTCTGCGTCTCGTCGAACGTGCAGGATGCCGGGTTGTGGTTGAAGTCGATGCTGACCAGCTTGGCCTTGTTGTAGGCCAGAATGCCCGCCAGCTCGCCCTTCGACGCGTCCAGCATCGCGGCGTTGATCTCGTCCTTCGTCGCCGTCTTCGCCAGGTTCACGTCCAGCGACACCAGCGACACGTTCGGCGTGGGGATGCGCACCGCGGTGCCGTCCAGCTTGCCCTTCAGCTCTGGCAGCACCAGGCCCACCGCGCGCGCCGCGCCGGTCGAGGTCGGGATCGCCGACACCGCCGCCGCGCGGGCACGGTGCAGGTCGCTGTGCAGCGTATCGACAGTATTCTGGTCACCCGTATAGGCATGGATGGTGACCATGTAGCCGCGCAGGATGCCGAACTTCTCGTGCAGCACCTTCGCCATCGGCGCCAGGCAGTTGGTCGTGCACGACGCGTTCGACACGACCGTCATGTCCTTGGTCAGCGTCTTGTGGTTCACGCCATACACGATCGTCGCATCGACCTCGTCCGCCGGGGCCGAGATCAGCACCTTGCGCGCACCGGCCGCCAGCAGCGCCGAGGCCTTGGCCTTCGACGTGAAGATGCCCGTGCATTCCAGCGCCACATCGACACCCTGGTACGGCACCTTCGTCGGGTCCCGCTCGGCCGACACCGTCAGCGGGCCATAGACGCGGCCATTGTGGCGGATGGTGATCGTGTTGCCCGACACCTCGATCTGGCCGGGGAAGCGGCCATGCACGCTGTCATAGGCAAACAGGTGGGCGTTCGCCTCGACGCTGCCCAGGTCGTTGATGGCGACGGGAACGACGTCATCGCGCCCGCTCTCGACGATGGCGCGCAGCACCAGGCGCCCGATGCGTCCAAACCCGTTGATCGCGACCTTGACGGCCATGTCCTTGTCCTTTCTTCCGCTTTCCTGGGTCTCTGACCCGAACTGTTGCGCGCCCGGCGGCCGGAATCAATCGCCCGGCCCGTTTCACCCCAGGCGCTTCTTCACCGACGCGGCGATGGCATCCGGCGTCAGGCCGAAATGCCTGTACAACTCCTCGGCCGGCGCCGAGGCACCGAAGCTGTTGATCCCCAGGAACAGCCCGTCGGATCCCAGCCAACGCTCCCAGCCGAAGCCGCACGCGGCCTCGATGCCGATGCGCGGCGCATCGCCCAGCACCGAGGCGCGATAGGCGTCGTCCTGCGCAGCGAACAGCTCCCAGCTTGGCAGCGACACGACCGCAACCGCGATGCCGTCGGCGGCCAGCACCTGGCGCGCATCCATGGCGATCGACACCTCGGACCCCGTCGCGATCAGCGTCGCGCGGCGCGGCCCCTCGGCCTCGGCCAGCACATACCCGCCACGCGCGCACCGGTTCTCCGCCGTGTCCGTGCGCAGCGCCGGCAGATTCTGCCGCGTCAGCACCAGCAGGCTCGGCCCGTCGGTGCGGCGCACCGCCAGCTCCCAGCATTCCGCCGTCTCCAGCGTATCGGCGGGGCGATAGACATGCAGATGCGGCATCGCCCGCAGGCTGGCCAGATGCTCGATCGGCTGGTGCGTCGGCCCGTCTTCGCCCAGCCCGATCGAATCGTGCGTCAGGACATGGATCACGCGCTGGCGCATCAGCGCGCCCAGACGGATGGCCGGACGCATGTAGTCAGTGAACACGAAGAACGTGCCGGTATAAGGGATGATGCCGCCATGCAGCGCCATGCCGTTGGCCGCGGCGGTCATCGCATGCTCGCGGATGCCGTAATGCATGTACCGACCGGCGAAGCTGCCGGTGGCGATGCTGGCCATGCCCTTCACCAGCGTCAGGTTCGACCCGGTCAGGTCGGCCGAACCGCCCAGCAGTTCCGGCGTCGCCGGCACCAGCGCTTCCAGCACCTTCTGGCTGGACGCGCGGGTGGCGATTTTCGGCTTTGCCTCGGCGATCTCCTGCTTCAGCGCGGCCACCGCCTCGTGCCAGGTGTCGGGCAGCTTGCCGGCAATCGCCCGCTCGAACTCCGAGCGCTGGTTGTGCCTGGCCAGCCGCTTCAGCCACGACCGGCGCGCGGTCGCGCCACGGGCGCCGGCGGCGTGCCACTGCGCGGTGATGTCGGCGGGCACGGTGAAGGGCGGTTCGGTCCAGCCCAGCGCCGCCTTGGCCGCCGCGGCTTCCGCGGCACCCAG
>CAYZKM010000388.1:0-5096 GCA_964478525.1 uncultured Bifidobacterium sp. | reverse complement strand
CACGCCGCGGCCTGCGCCACGGCGGTGCGCACGGCCCAGGCGCCGAGTTCCACGATCGCGCCGGTTTCCTCGGCCACGACGATGAACTCCCCCGGCGAGACGGCGCCCAGCACGGGATGGGTCCAGCGCATCAGCGCCTCGAACCCGACCAGGGCGCGGGAGTCCGGGCGGACCAGGGGCTGGTAGAACAGCGCGAGCTGCCCGGCCGCGGCGGCGCCCGGCAGGTCCTGCGCGATGCGCAGGCGGCGGGCCGCGGCGTCGTGCATCGCCGGGACGAAGACGACGGTTCGGCCGCCGCCCTGTCGTCCGGCCGCCGCCATGGCGACCAGCGCCCGGACATCCAGCGGCGCGTCATCGGCAACGTCGCGCGACGTGACCCCGACCGAGGCGGTCAGCAGCATGACATTGCCCTCGATGCGCAGGGGATCGTCCAGCGTGCGCAGCAGTGCCTGCCCCAGGGCGGTGGCGGATTCCTGCGTCAGGCCGGGGACCAGGACCGCGAAATCCGCCACGTCGCCGGGCGCGTACAGCCGCCCCGGCCCGACCTCGGCGCCGAGACGTTCGGCGGCGGCGGCCATCAGCGCGTCGCGCAGCGCCCGCCCGCCGACATCGGCCACAAGGCCGAGGCCTTCCAGCCGCACCATCAGCAAGGCGACGGGGCTGACGCCGAGGCCGGCAATGGCCGCCGCCAGGGCCGCGGCGTTGGGCAGGCCGGTCACGCGGTCGCGCAGACGCAGCCGTTCCGACTCCGCCTCGGCCTCGGCCAGGCGCGCGCGTTCGGCGACGGCGCGATGATGGTCGCGCCGCTCCTTCGCCGCGGCGTCGCGCGCGCGGGTCACCACCTCGACCAGCCGATCCAGGGTGAACGGCTTGCGCAGATAGTCGAACGCGCCGGAGCTGACGGCATCGGCCGCGTCGCTCAGCGTCGCGTGGCCGGTCATGATGACGATGCGGCGCGCACGCTCGGGGCTGGCGGTCTCCATCAGGCGGCGGGCCAGGGTGAAGCCGTCCTGCCCGGGCATGCGGACATCGGTCACGACCACGCCGATGTCGGGGCGTTCGGCCAGGAGGGTCAGGGCCGCCTCGGCCGAACCGACCAGCAGGCAGGGGAAGCCCGCATCCGACAGCGCCAGCCCCAGCTCGTCGATCAGCTCGGCTTCATCGTCGACCAGCAGCACCATCAGCTCCGCCGACGGTTGCGCGGCCGCAGGAGGTGTCGGGGTGGTCACGGGGGATTCCCCGCCAGGCACGTCGAGTTCGGCCAGCATCGAGCCGTGGCAAGGTCGCAAGCTGACGGCCGCGGGCGGAACGTCACCTGGTCGGGCAGCGCGGCCTCGGGTTCCTGACGGGACCCATCCACCAGCAGGCATGGTTTCATGGCACCTGTATTCACGCTGACAGTAATGTCGGGTTTTGCAAAGATCGGAACTGGAATGTCACGGCCCGGATCAACGAGCCGCACAGGCGCTGACTAGCCGATTGCGCGCGGCAAAACCAGCACGATGCGCCGGCACAGGCAACAAATCTCACCCCGGTCCGGCCAGCCCGGCGATGATGCCGCCGATGTCGCGCAGCGCGCCGTCCTGGAACCCGCGCAGCAGGGCGAACAGGTCGCCGGTGCGGTTGCGCAGCGCCGGGGCGACCAGGCCGTGGAACTTGCGGTCCATGTCGTCCCACAGCATCGGATTGCCCGGGTGGCCCTTTGCCACCGGCACGTCCGCCACCATCGTTGCGTTGCCGGCATCGACCATCATCCCGGCCGAGGCGAAGCCGCGGTCCGGATGGTGACGCACCTCGATCTTGCCCGCGGTGGCTGCGATCTCGGGCTCCAGGTGCCAGGGATCGCGGAAATCGGCGGCCGAGACATCGCGACCGTGCAGGGCCAGAGCGACGCAGTAGCGCAGGTCGAACTTGCCGGCCAGCGGCGTGGGCGGGCTGCCATCCGCGCCGCCGGTGACCTGCATCGCCAATGCCCCGACATCGGCACGCACCAGGCGGATGCGGGCAGGGTCCAGCCGGTCGGCCCGCAGTGCGCGGGCGGCGTCGATCGACGGGTGGATCAGGTGGCATGCGGCATAGGGCTTGAAGCTGTTGCGCAGGATGCGCCAGTCGTCGAACAGCACGGGCACGATGCGCAGGCTACCGTCCTGGATCACCGCGTTGTCCAGGCCGCCCCCGGCTTCCATCAGCGCGGGCGTGCCGGTCAGCCCGCCCGCCGCGAGCTGTGCCGACAGCACGCCATCCATCGCCGCCTTCCCGGCGTGGAACGGCTTGGCCATCGTGCCGAACGATGCCGTCAGCCCGCTGGTCTGCGTCGCCGCCACCGCCACCGCGTGGCGCGCCCGCGCCGCATCCAGCCCCAGCAGCGCCGCCGATGCCGCCGCGGCGCCGATCCGGCCGAACACGCCGGTGCCGTGCCAGCCGCGTGCGGTGACCGCCTGGCCCAGCCCGTGGCCGATCCGGGCCGCGACCTCGAACCCGGTCACGAAGGCGGCCAGCATCCGCGCCTCGGACGCGCCGGTTTCCTCGCCCAGTGCCAGCGTCGCGGCCCAGACGGGGGCGCTGGTATGGGTGACGGCGTCGACATAGGTGTCGTCGAAGTCCAGGCAATGGGCCAGCGTGCCGTTCGCCAGCGCCGCGAAAGGGGCCGCGGCGGTGCCGCCATACAGCAGGCTGGCATGGCCGGTGCTGCGCCAGGCCGCGACGGTGTCGCGCACGATGCGCCCGGCGGGTTCGGTGGCGGCGCCGATCGCCACTGCCATCCAATCCGTCAGGCACAGCCTGGCCGCATCCAGGACCGGGTGCGGCAGCGTCCGGTGCTGTGCGTTGCAGATGAAATCGCCGATGGCCTGCGCGTTGTCGGTTGCCATGCTGGTCGTTCCCTGTCCTGTCGCGCGCAGGATGCGACACGGCGTGGCGGTTGGAAACCGGCCCTGGCGGCGCGGGCGGCGCTGCTGACAGGGGGTGGCATTGCCGCTAGGCTTCCCGGCCGGCCCACAGCGAGCCAGCGCGAGGGAGAGGAAACGATGCCGATTGTCGATGCCCAGATCCATACCTGGGGGACCGGCCTGCCGAGCAACCTGTCGCATTGGCAGGTGAGTCATTTCACGGCCGAGGAGGCGATTGCCCTGATGGATGAAGGTGGTGTCGATGCCGCTGTCATTCATCCGCCCGGCTGGGATCCGAACTCCACCGAAATGGCCTTCAAGGCGGTGAAGGATTATCCGGGCCGCTTCGCGATCATGGGATCGTTGCCGCTGGACGATCCGAACTCGGCCGCCCGGTTCGCGGCGTGGCGTGACCAGCCGGGGATGCTGGGCCTGCGCTACACGTTCCTGCACGATCCCGCGCGGCGGTGGCTGGCGGATGGAACGATCGACTGGCTGTGGGCCGCGGCCGAGAAGGCCGGGATTCCCGTTGCGATGCTGGCGACCGACTCGCTGACCGAGATCGCCACCATCGCGCAGCGGCATCCCGGGCTGAAGCTGACGATCGATCATCTGGGCGGGCGCGGCGGCCTGACGACGCTGAAGGATGCCGCGGCGATGACGCATATTCCGGATCTTCTGAAACTGGCGAAGTATCCCAACGTCGCGGTGAAAGCGACCGGCGCGCCGGGTTATTCCAGCAACGCCTATCCGTTCCGCAGCATGCACATCTACCTGCGCCAGATTTACGACGCGTTCGGGCCGCAGCGGATGTTCTGGGGGACGGACATTTCGAAGATGCCGTGTTCCTGGCGTGAATGCGTCACGATGTTCACCGAGGAGCTGGGCTGGCTGAGCGAGCAGGACAAGACCCTGATCATGGGCGATGCGCTGTGTGCCTGGTGGGGCTGGAATCGCGGCGCGTGACACCGACACTGGACAGAGGGGAGTCGTTCCATGACCAACACGAACGGCAAGCCGGTCACCGTGGTGATCGGCGCGACATCGAAATGGCAGTCGGACGGGCGCAATACGCGGCTTGCGCATGGCAGGAACCTGGATGACAGCCACCTGCCGGTCGGCATTCGCTGGGGCGTCGGCGGCGCCATCGCGCAGAAATTCGCGCAGGAAGGGCATTTCGTCGTGCTGACCACACGTTCGGAAGCCAATGCGGCATCGCTGGCCGCCGCGATCCGCGAGCAGGGTGGTGCGTGCATGATCGTGGAACTGGATCTGTCGTCCGAGGATTCGATCAAATCCGCCTTCGCGACCATCCGCAAATCCGCCGGCGATCCCGAAGTCGTTGTCTACAACGCCGGATACCTGGAAGGGCGCGACCTGCCGCCGGACCAGGAATTGCTGGAATACATCCCGGTGGAGATGTTCGACGTCGCGCATCACATCGCCAGCCGCGGGCCATTCCTGGTGGCGAAGGAAGTGTTGCCGGCGATGCGGATGAAGGGGCAGGGGTCTTTCCTGTTTTCCAACAATTCGAAGTCACTGCGTGGCAAGAAGCGCATGACCGGCGAGTCGCTATACTATCCGCGGGTGATGATGCGGACGCTGGCGCAGGTGCTGACCGAGGAATACTCGGAACACGGCGTGCATGTGGCGAATGTGGTGATCGACGGCACGATCGACTCGCCGGGCACGCGGGCGCTGCCGAAGGTGCAGAACCGGCCGGAACTGGTGATGAACCCGGTGAAGATCGCCGATGCGTTCTGGTACCTGCACACGCAGGACCGTTCGGTATGGACGCATGAGTTGCAGTTGACACCATATTCGACAAAGCCAAGCTATTGAGGGGAAGCGATGATGGCGGATGGACCGTTGCGGGGTGTTCGGATACTGGAATTCTCCGGCATCGGTCCGGGGCCGTTCTGCGGCATGCTGCTGTCGGACATGGGCGCCGATGTGCTGCGCATCGACCGCAAACAGGGTGATCGCGGCGAGAAGACCCATGTCACGCGGCGTGGCCGCAAATCCGTTGCATTGGATCTGAAACGGCCGGAAGCCAGGGCAGCGTGCCTGCGCCTGATGGACAAGGCGGATGCGCTGTACGAGGGTTTCCGTCCCGGCGTGATGGAGCGGCTGGGGCTTGGCCCCGAAATCGCGCTGCAGCGGAACCCCAAGCTGGTGTATGGCCGCATGACCGGCTGGGGGCAGGAA
>CAYZKM010000387.1:0-5096 GCA_964478525.1 uncultured Bifidobacterium sp. | reverse complement strand
TCTCCTCGGAACCGGAGGGACAATCTCTTTGGAAGCGACAGCTAGCGCGCTTTCCGGCTGACCGTAACCGGTCAGCGCGCCCTATCTCGTTGTTTGATCGCATGATCGACACGCTGCCACGATTCCGCTCAGCGTGATCATGCTCTATTCCAGCAGCCCGCTCGCCCCCAGCACCGCGCCGGCCGCCAGCAAGGCCAGCGGATGCAGCCGTGTGCCCAGCAGCGCCGCCGTGCCGGCCGCCGTCAGCAGCCCCGTCCGCCAGCCCAGCGTCGTCGTCTGGGACAGGATCAGCGCGCCGGCCATGATCAGCCCGGCGGTCACCGGCACCAGCCCCGCCTGCACCGTCCGCCGCCATGGCGCGGTCCGGAACCGGTACCACAGCCCCGCGGTCACGAAGGTCAGCAGCGAGGACGGCGCGCACAGGCTGGCGAACGCCACCAGCGCCCCGGCCAGCCCGGCGACGCGCCAGCCGATCAGCGCGACGACCAGCATGTTCGGCCCCGGCGATGCCTGCGCCAGGGCGAACAGGGCGGCGAATTCCTGCGCGGTGACCCAGCCATGGACCTCGGTGACCTGGCGCTGCAACTCGGGCAGGATCGACGGCCCGCCGCCGAACATCAGCAGCGACAAATGCCCGAACAGCAGTGCCAGCTCGGCCAGGCTGTGCATCACAGCATCCGCCGGTGCGCCAGCAGCAGCGAGACCGGCGCCATCACCGCCATCACCCGCGGCAGCGGCCATTGCAGCACGGCCACACCCGCCAGGGTCAGCAGCCCGACCGCGATGGCCCAGGGCTTGTGGCGCAGGGGCGCGGCGATCTTCAGGGCCATCGCCAGCACCAGCGACGAGGCGGCGGCGGCCAGGCCGGCGAAGGTGTCCCGCATCACCGGCAAGGCCGAGAACCGGTCATAGATCACCACCAGGGTCAGGACGATCACCATGGGCGCCGCCATCAGGCCGGCGAACGCGCTCAGCGATCCCAGCGCCCCGTGGTAGCGCGCGCCCAGCGCGACCGAGACATTGATCACGTTCGGCCCCGGCAGGAACTGGCACAGGCCGAGTATGTCGGTGAACTCCGGCCCGGTCAGCCAGCGCCGCTGTTCCACGATCATGCGCCGGGCCCAGGGCAGGACGCCGCCAAAGCCGCAGATGCCAACGGTGAAGAAGCCCATGAAAAGGCCGGCGAGGGTGGGGCGGACGGTGGTCTCGGACATCGGGCGTGGATACCGCCTTGGCGGGCTGGCGACAAACCGGGTCCGGCATGCGGGGCGCGTGCCCCCCGTCGCGTGATGGCACCCGCGCCCCGGTCGGTGGTATCCTGCGCGCCGACAAGGAACCGACCCGATGCGCCGAACACTGATTGCCATGATGATGCTGCTGACGGGCGCGATCGCGGCGCGGGCGGCCTGCCTGGTCGACCAGCGGGCCATGGTCCGGCTCGATGTGGCGGCCGACACCATCATGGTGCCGGTCGAGATCAACGGCCGCACCGCGACCATGATCCTGGACACCGGCGCCGAACGCTCGGTCGTCACGCGGGAGGCGGTCGCCCGCCTGGACCTGGCGCTGGACGAATGGGTCGCCACCACGATGCGCGGGGTCGGCGGGATCGAGCGGCATCGCAACGCCCTGCCCCGCTCGATCTCGTTCGGCGGCTTGAACCTGGAACGGCGCACGCGGTCGCGGGACACCAGCCTGACGGTCGCGTCCCTGCCGCGCACCGATGTCGCCGGGCGGACGATCGACGGGCTGCTGGGGCGGGATTTCCTGTCGCTGTACGACCTGTATCTGGATGTCGGCTCCCGCTTCGTCGCTTTGTATGACGTGAAGGACTGCAAGCGCGGCTTCCTGCCCTGGACCGGGCCGTATATCGAACTGCCGGTCCAGAACCCGGCCAACACCGCGCTGGTGGTCACGGTCGAGCTGGATGGCGTGGGCTTGCGCGCGCTGCTGGACACCGGTGCGAGCCAGACCGTGGTCGCCGCGCCGGGCATGGCTCGCCTCGGCCTGACGCCCGAGGTGCTGGCCCGCGATCCCGCGCGCACCGCATCGGGGATGGGTCCGAACCTGGTGACCACGCAGCGGCACCGGTTCAAGCGGATGCGGGTCGCGGATTTGGTGTTCGACAGCCCGGAGTTCTGGGTCGCGCCGATCCGCATGACCCCGATCGTGGATATGCTGCTAGGCGCGGACTGGCTGGCCGACCAGGTCGTGTGGATCTCGTTCTACGCGCGGACCGTCTACCTGGCGCGCTGAGAGATGGTCAGATCCGCTCGCTCAGCCCGATGGCGACGCGGCAGCCGGCCTTGATCACTTTGGTCAGCACCCGATAGCCCGGCGCCTGTTCGGCACCGTTGGCAAGGCCGATGTCGCGGTGCTCGATCTCCTCGGCGCGGAACTTCTCCAGCGTCGCGGTCAGCTCCGGCTCGGTCTGGCCTAGCGCCTGGATCTGGCGGGCATAGTGGGCGTCGATTACTTCCTCGACCGCGACGGTGCAGGCCATCGCCGCCTTCTCGCCCATCGCGGCGGTGACGGCGCCCAGCGCGAAGCCGGCCAGGTGCCAGAGCGGCAGCAGCGCGGTGCGGCGGACGCCGCGCCGGGCGATCAGGTCGTTGAACGTGTCGAGATGCGCCTGCTCCTGCGCCTGCATGTGGCGCAGCAGCGGGACCTTGTCGCTGCCGCGCAGGGCGGCGATCTGGCCGGCATAGATCCGGGCGGCCCCGTATTCGCCGGCATGATCGACGCGGATATGGCGGGCGACGGCCTGCTGGGGTGTTGGATCGCCTGGCAGGGTGCGGCGGGCGGTGGTCATGCGCGCCGTTCCGCGCGCACCAGGGCAACCATCAGCAGAGCGGCGAACATGAGCGCATACAGCAGGTTCATCGCCGCCATCGACAGCGGAATGCCGGGGATCAGGAAGGTGGGCTCGTCGCAGGCCTTGCTGGGGCGCACCGGCATGGCGGCGAAGCGGTCGGCGATCGAGCCGGCGGCGCTGAATTTGGGGGCCGAGCAGGCGGGGAGCGGGCTGGGCCACCAGCCGAACTCGACGCCGACATGCACCATTGCCGCGGCGGCGTCCGCCAGGATGGTGACCGTCATCGCCATGACCAGCAGCCGGGTGAAGCGCGACGGGGCCAGTGCCGCCAGCACGCCCAGCACGGCGGCCAGGCGATAGGGCCAGCGCTGCCACAGGCACAGCTCGCAGGGCGGAAGACCGCCCCAGATCTCCGAGCCATGCGCCACCGCAAGTGCCGCGGCGGCGGCCAGGGCGCCCAGCAGGGCCACCGTCCGAAGGGGAAAGGTCCGCATCAGCGCGGTGTGCACCCGCCACGCCCGTGTTGCAAGTTGCCGTCGGGATCGGCGGAGAATACCCTTCCCCATCCACATGCATGGGGAGGGACATCATGCGCCGCATCGTCTGGGGCCGGAACACGTCGAGCAATGTGATGAAGGTGCTGTGGGGCCTCGGTGAGCTTGGCCTGCCGTTCGAGCGCATCGATGTCGGCGGCGCCTTCGGCAAGACCGATACGGCGGAATACCGCGCGATGAACCCGACCGGGCTGGTGCCGACCCTGCAGGAGGACGACTTCACCCTGTGGGAGAGCAACGTCATCCTGCGCTATCTGTGCCACGCCCATGCGCCGGATTCGCCGATGTGGCCGCAGCAGCCCCAGGCGCGGGCCAATATCGACCGCTGGATGGACGCGCAGCAGACGGTGTTCAACCGGCCCATGAGCGCGGTGTTCTGGGGCCTGGTGCGCACACCCCCCGACAAGCGCGACATGGCGGCGCTGCAGGCGTCGATCGAGGAGACGGCGAAGGCCTGGCGGATGGTGGAGGCCCGGTTGAGCAAGCATCCGTTCATCGCCGGCGAGTCGCTGACGCTGTGCGACATCCCCTGGGGCGTGCATGCGCATCGCTGGTTCAACATGGACTATCTGGGCCTGACCCGGCCCGACCTGCCCGCCGTGCGGGCCTGGTACGACCGGCTGTGCCAGCGCGCGCCGTACCGGCAGCACATCTCGGACAACCCGGTGGTCTGAGGCCACCGGACCCGCGATGACATCACGGCATGGCCGGCGCGGGCCGGGCATGCCGCATTTTTCCCGAACCGATCGCTATCCCAAACGTTCCAGCGCCGCTTCGAGCCGTGCGACCTCGGACCGGAACGTCGCAAGGCGGTCACGATTCTCCTCGACCACCTCCTCGGGCGCGCGCTTCACGAAATCGGCGTTGCCCAGCTTCTGTTCGACCTTCCTCGCCTCGCCCGCCGCCTTGTCGCGCTCCTTGCGCAGGCGCGCCTGTTCGGCGGCGATGTCGATCAGGCCCTCCAGCGGCAGGATCACGGTCGCCTCGTCCAGCACCGCCTGCGCCGACCCGCGCGGCATCTCCCCGGCCACGGCCCGCACCTCCGAGGCACGGGCCATGCGGCGGATCGCCTCGATCCAGCGTTCGGCGCGCGCCATGCTGGCCGGGGCCGCATCGCGCAGCAGGATCGGCGCCACTGCGCTGGGGGGGACGTTCATCTCGGTGCGGACCGATCGCACCAGGCCGATCAGCCGCACGACCCAGTCCAGCTCCGCCCGCGCCTCGGCGGCCTCGGCCACCGCGACGGGTCCGGGCCAGGCCGCGCCGATCAGGCTGTTCGGCGCGCCATAGCCGAAGCGGTCCCACAATTCCTCGGTCACGAAAGGCATGGCCGGGTGCAGCAGGCGCAGGATCGTGCCCAGCACATGCGCCGCGGTGGCCCGCACCTCGGCCGCGGCGGCCGGGTCGGCGCCGGGGGCGAAGGCGGGCTTGGCGAATTCCAGGAACCAGTCGCAGAACGTGTTCCACACGAAGCGATAGCCGGCGGCGGCATATTCGTCGAAGCGATAGGCTTCCAGGGCCGTCCCGGCCTCGGCCACCGCGCTGTTGGCGGCGTCCAGGATCCACCGGTTCAGCGGCAGCACCGCCTTGGCGGGATCGAAGCCGGGGTCGATGGCGATGGCGTTCATCTCGCAGAAGCGCGCGGCGTTCCACAGCTTGGTGACGAAGCTGCGATAGCTCTCCACGCGCTGCGGGCCCAGCTTCACGTCGCGCCCGGGGCCGGTGAG
>CAYZKM010000386.1:0-5101 GCA_964478525.1 uncultured Bifidobacterium sp. | reverse complement strand
GTGTCGCTGACGCGGCTCAGCAAGTCGCGGCCGAAGCCCAGCGCCCGCAGCCCGGCGATGGCGATCCAGGAGCGCGGGTCGTGGTGGTCCTCGAACATCGCATCGGCGAACCGGCTCCAGTCCGCCGGGCTCATGGCGTGCAGGTCGTGCGTCAGCCAGCAGTTCGGGCGCTGTTCGGCGGCGCTGAGCACGGTTTCGACATAGGCCCATTCCGGCTCGACCAGGCCGGGCAGCCCATCGAACCAGTTCAGGAACCTTGGGTACCAGCGGGCATTGCATTCGGCGGGGCTGGCCAGCGCGTGCAGATCCCGATCCGGGCGCAGCCGGCGCAGCCGCCGCCGCTCGGCGGCCATCGCCTGTGCCCAGCTGCGGCTGCCCAGGAACGCCGTGCCGCGCGTGCTGCCGGGCAGCAGGATCAGCATCCCGCGCACCGATCCGGCCGCGGTGCCTTCCATCCGCTGTTCGGGCACCACCTGCGCGTCCGGCGTGTCCGCCAGCCCGGCGGCCAGGGCCGGCAAGTCCTCGATCGTCCGGCGCAGCACGCCCAGGATGGCCGCGCCCGCCGGTTCCCGCCCGTTTGCCGACCGGGCGTCGGTGCGGATCATGTCGACCAGCGCCGAGACGGTGACGATCGCGCGGCTCCAGACCCGGGCGGTGGCGGCGAAGCCGAGCACGGCGGAGATGTCGGAGGGAGGCGGGGGCTGGGTGGCGGCGCGGGCGGCGCGGATGGCGGTCATGGCATCGCGGATGCGGGCCTCGACCACACTGAACGGCAGCACCTGGGCGCGGACCAGGTCGTCGAGCGTGACGTGGTGGCGCACCAGGACGGCCAGCAGCCCGTCCAGGAAGTCCAGCTCCTGCGCCACCTCGTCCGGCGCATCGGGACCACGGCCCTGGCCGGGTCCGGCCAGCGCGACCTGGTCGCGCACCCGCACCTCGATGCCGTAGCGATCGATCAGGAACCGGAATGTCTTGCTGTCCGTGCCGGATTCCACCAGCAGGCCCGGGCTTTGCACCTGCACGCTGCTCAGCACCGGCAGCAGCGTCAGCACGCGATCCCGCTCGGCCTGCGACGTGGCGGGCTGGCCGGCGGGCGGGGTGGGCTGGAACTCGGGTTCGGCGGCCAGGGCCGACATGATGTCCTGGAACTTCGTCAGCAGCCGCGCCAGCGCCGTCACGTTCTCGGCCAGGATCGCCAGCGTGGCATCGTCGACGGCCAGGCCGCGGCGCTGTTCCAGATGGGTGCGCAGCGCAGCCTCGTTCGTCGATACGTCCGTCTCCTCCTCCCAGGTGCGGGAGATCATGTACATCGCGTCGATCGCCAATTGCGCGAAGGCGGGATCGTCCTGGATGCGCAGGCGCAGGTCGGGGCGGCGCAGGATGTGCTCGATGGCAAGCTGGATCGCCATCGGCACCAGATATTCCGGCCCCGCGCGAACCTGGTTGACGGTGGGCCGCAGCCTGCCGTCGCGATCGCACAGGTTCGACACCGCGCGCATCACGTCGATCGTGTTCAGGCGCGCGTGATGCAGCACGTGGCAGGTCAGGATCCAGACCGCCGTCTCGGCCGCCTGGTCGCCGGCGGGTTCCGCCTTCCATAGCCGGCGGACGAAGGCCGCCAGCTCGGGCGGGCGGTACAGCACCAGCAGGCGATGGCTGAAATAGGTGTGCTCGGTCGGGAAGTCCTGGGTGCGCACGGTCTGCTCGATCTCCTCGAAATAGGTGCGCCCGGTCAGGAAACAGAAGAAGCCGTAATCGGTGGTCAGGCTTTTCAGCCGGTCGATGATGGTCTTGATCACCTCGCGCGCGTTCGGAACCTTGTCCAGCTCGTCTATCACGAACACCGGGGCCAGCCCGGCCTCGCGGATGCGCTCGATCACCAGCGGCAGGTCGCGCTCCAGCGTCTGGATCGAGCGGTCCAGGATGAAGCTGTACTCCGCCCCGCGTTCCGCCCGCTGCGCCCGCGCCCCCGACCAGCCCAGCGTGAGGGTGCTCAGCAGGCCGGCGCCGACCCCGGCCGAGACGGCGGCGGCGGGCGACAGCGACGACCACAGGGCGCCGCCCGCCAGCACGCCGGTGGCCAGGCCCAGAAGGCGGTTGCCGATGGCGGCGGCGTCGGCCTTGCCCTCGGCCTTGACGGCGCCTTCCGAGGAGGCGGCATCCTTGCGGGTGCGCTCGTCCTTGATCGTGCCGATGCAGACCTGGAACGCCTGGTTCGCGGTGGCCAGGGCGAGGATTTCCCGGATGCCGCGGTCCCGCAGGCCGCCATCGGCCAGGGCGGTGCCGACCGGAAACGGCCACAGCACGCCGCTCGCCAGCCGGTTCAGCCGGCCCCAGGCCAGGCGGAGGGCGGCGATATCGGGCGCGAGGTCGAGGTCGAGCGTGACCTGTCCCGCGACCTCGGGCAGTTCGGATGCCGGCGTCCTGTCGCCGGCAGCCCGGTTGAGGCTGTGCGCGAAATCGATGTTGCGGGCGTGCATGGCGAAGGCCTCGGCGACCTCGCGCGCCAGGGCCCGGTACAGCGCGACGGTAATCTGCTGCAGCGCCTGTTCGGCGGAATGGTTGCTGCTGGGCGCGGCCCCGCCCTTCCATTGCACCGTCTGGTTGGCCGAGGCCTGGGTGGAGGAAACCAGGCTGGCCCCATGCAGCTTGACCAGGAACGGGCGCTGCAGGCCGACGGCGCGTCCGGTGGGCCCCGTTGCGCGGGGCGGGGTCTTCAGCGCGGCGCGGACGATGTCGTCGCGCAGGTCCTCGACGGCGCGGGTGACCAGCGAGGTCTTGCCGGCCCCGCGATGCCCGGCGATCAGGAACGACCGGCCCGGCACCAGGTCCGAGACATAGTGGCGGAGCTCCCGCAGCAGCACCTCGTAGGCATGGGAGTGCAGGAAGACCGGGCGCGGGCGGAAATGCCATCCATCGTTCCAGCCGGCGCCGTCGGTATCAGGCCCGGCCAGGCTGACCGAGGACGCCGGCGTGGTGGTGCCGCTCATGGCTTCTCGGCCGAGGGCGCGACGATGGGGGGTGGTTTTGCCGCGGGTGGGGCCACGGGCGGGGATGGCACCGCGGCGGCGACCGCGGCACCGGCCATCGCCAGGGCCAGCAGCAGCAGCACCGCCGGCCGCGACAGGCGCCACCCGCCCAGCCCACCGCCAAGGCCGCCCCAGGTGGACCGCAGCTCGACCGGTTCCTGCGCGGTCGCCTCGATCGCGTGGATGGCGGCGACGATGGCGGCGATCAGGAAGGTGGCGAGCACCAGGGCGCGCGGCAGCGAGATATGGCCCAGCGCGGTGGCGAGCAGCAGCCCGGCCACCAGCACCGCGCCGATGGCCATTTCCCGCAGCGGCGGGCGCAGCAGCCCGGCCAGGTCGCCCTGGTGCTGGAAGCGATAGGTCAGGCGGACCGACAGCGGCACCGGCGGCGGCGCCTGCGGGTCCGCGGTGTGACGCGTCAGGAACGCGGTCGCGATAGCCGCGCCACCCGCGCCGACCAGCCACACCAGCACCAGAACGCCCCCCGCGCCGGGCGTCACCAGGCCCAGAACCGGCAGGTCCATGCGGATGGTCTGCCCGGGCGGCAGGGTCAGGATCGCCAGGCCGGACAGCGCCACCAGCGCGATCCCGACCAGCAGCAAAGGAAATCGCATCGTTCCCCCGATCGTTTCCCGTTCGTCGGACCCTACATCGGCAGCGGGTCCCCCGAAAGCAACGCAAATCACAGTTTTCATCATATGCCCGGCCCGGGCAGTGTCGCGCCGCGCCCTGCCGTGTTAAGCGCCCAGGCGTACCCCCGCCGATCGGACCCCACCATCCCGTGTCTGACGCCGTCACCGCCATCGTCCAGGCTCGCGCGATCCACAAGCATTTCGGCGCCCTGCACGTGCTGAAGGGCGTCGACCTGACGGTGGCCGAGAAAGAGCTGGTTTTCGTCATCGGCCCGTCCGGGTCCGGCAAGTCGACACTGCTGCGCTGCCTGAACCGCCTGGAGGAGCCCGACTCCGGATCGATCACGGTGGACGGCATCGACATGCTGGACCGGCGGACCGACATCAACCACGCGCGCCGGCGGATCGGGATGGTGTTCCAGTCGTTCAACCTGTACCCGCACATGACCGCGCTGGGAAACGTGACGCTGGCGCTGCGCAAGGTCGCGGGCATGGGACGCGCCGAGGCGGATGCCGCCGCGCAGGCGGCGCTGGCGCGGGTGGGCCTGGCGGACCGCGCCGAGCACTACCCCGGTCAGCTGTCGGGCGGGCAGCAGCAGCGCGTCGCCATCGCCCGCGCCATCGCGCTGGAACCGCGGGTGATGCTGTTCGACGAACCCACCAGCGCGCTGGACCCCGAGCTTGTGGGCAGCGTCCTGGCGGTGATGCGGTCGTTGCGGGAAAGCGGCATGACCATGGTCGTGGTGTCCCACGAGATGGCGTTCGCCCGCGCGGCGGCGGATCGCGTGGTGTTCATGGACGACGGCCAGGTCGTGGAGGAAGGCCCACCGGGGGCACTGTTCGGCGCGCCGCGGCAGGAACGGACACGCGCGTTCCTGAGCCGGATCGAGCGGCACTGACCGCGCGATGTCGAGCTGGGACCGCTTCGCCGATACGTTCCTCAATACGGCCGTCATGGCGAAATACCTGCCCTCGATCGTCAGCGGCTTCTTCCTGACGATCCGGCTGGCGGCCCTGGTGATCCTGGCCGGCGTGGCGGCAGGCCTGGCGCTGGCGGTGCTGCGCAGCCTGGGCATCCGGCCGCTGAACTGGCTGATCGTCTTCGTGGTCGACCTGTTCCGCGCGCTGCCGCCGCTGGTGATCATCGTGCTGATCTATTTCGGCCTGCCATCGCTGGACATCGCCCCCGACGCGTTCGCCGCCACCTGGGCCGCGCTGACGCTGGTGCTGATGGCGTTCACCGAGGAAATCTTCTGGGCGGGCATCACCGCGGTGCCGCGCGGACAATGGGAGGCGGCGCGATCCACCGGCCTGTCGTTTGCGAAGACGCTGGGGTTCGTGGTGCTGCCGCAGGCGATCCGCCTGACCATCCCGCCGCTGACCAACCGCGCCATCGCGATCACCAAGGGCACCGCGCTGGGATCCGTGATCGGGCTGTCC
>CAYZKM010000385.1:0-5113 GCA_964478525.1 uncultured Bifidobacterium sp. | reverse complement strand
AGCCGATCGTGCCGACGAAGGCGACGGCCGCACCGGTCAGCAGCGACACGGCGACGAAGGCGCGCAGGCGCAGCGCATCGACCCCGACGCCCAGCGCGCGGGCCCGGTCATCGCCGAGTTGCAGCGCGGTCAGCCGCCAGGCGTCGGCCAGCAGCACCGGCAGGACCAGGCCCAGCACGGCGGCGACGATGGCGGCGGTGCCCAGCGAGGCGCGCATCAGGCTGCCGAACAGCCAGAACACGATCTGCTGCAGCGCCTCGGGCGAGGCCAGGAACTGCAGCAGCGACAGCAAGGCCTGGAACAGGAACAGGCAGGCGATGCCGGCCAGCACCAGCAGCTCGGGCGTCGCCCCGCGCACGCGGCCCACCCCGGCGACCAGGGCGCAGGCGAGGCCTGCGAAGGCGAAGGACGCGACCGGCACCGACCACATCTGCGAGATCGGCAGGGCGGCGCCGAACAGGATTGCCAGTGCGGCGCCGAACCCCGCGCCGGCGGAAATGCCCAGCGTGTAGCTGCTGGCCAGCGGATTGCCGAGGATCGTCTGCATCACCGCGCCCGACACGCCCAGCGATGCGCCGACCGCGATGGCCATCAGCGCGATCGGCACCCGCAGCGCCCACACGATCGCATCCAGCATCGGGTCGCCCGCTCCGCCCAGCAGCGTGCGCACCACCGCCCCGATGGGCAGCATCGCCGGCCCGGTCGCGACATCCGCCGCGAAGCACACCGCCAGCGCCACCGCCGCCAGGCCGGTGGTCGCCACCCGGCGTGTATTGGCCGCGCGCCAGCCGGCGACGGCGGACAGTGCCGTGGCGCTCATGACGGGCGCGACCCCAGGCGCGTCATCCAGGTGCCGGTGAACGGCACGGGCAGGAACGCCTGGTGATAGCGGCGCAGCGCATCCACCGGATCGACATCGCTGAAGGCCGCCGGGTGGACCTGGCGAGCGATGTACTGCATCGCGACCCAGTCGTACAGGCTGCGGGCCAGACCGGTCTCGACCGCGTGCACCTCGCCCGCCCGCACCGCCGGCAGGGCCTGCCATCCGGCCCTGTCGGCATAGGGGGCCAGGCTGCGGCGCGCGGTCTCGGCATCGACGTCATAGCCCAGGCGGACGGCGTGCGGCGCGTTGGTCCAGGACGATCCGGTGATGAACACGAACTCGGGTGCGGCGGCCAGCACCGCCTCGGGCGCCATGGGGGCCCAGCCGATGGGGATCGCGGTGGCGGCGATGTTGGTGGCCCCCGCCATCTCCAGCATCCGCCCCCACATCGTGCCGTTATAGGTGTTGCCGGTGGTGCCGGCGCCGCCGTTGCCGGCCTCGACATAGACCCGTCGCGGCGGCATCCCGGCGATCCGGCGGCCGATATCGGCCAGCCTGTCGCGATACAGTTCCGCCAGCGCCTGCGCCCGGGCCGTGGTGCCGGTCACCGCGCCCAACGCCAGGGTGCTGGCGACATGCTTCGCGGGGTCCTGCGCGTTGTAGTCCACGACCAGGATCGGCACGCCCGCCTGGTCGATCCGCGCCATCAGCGGCGCCATCGCGCGGAAGGCGTAGTCGTGCACGATCAGCAGATCGGGCCGCAGGCCGAGTGTGCGTTCCACGCTGAACGAGCGGTCGTCGGCGATGCCGACATCGGGCAGCCGGTCCAGCCCCGGGATCGCGGCGGCGAAGCGGGTGAAGTTGGCCTGCCGGTAGCCGGCCCATTGCTTGCGCCCGATGCCGACGACGCGGGTCCAGGCCTCGGTGCCGCCGACGGCGGTGAACTCCTCGAAATTGAAGATGATGACGATGCGTTCCGCCCGCGCGGGCAGCACGACCGTCCGTCCGGCGGCATCGGTGATCGGCGGCATCGCCGCGCGGGCCCGGTGCGGCAATGCGATCGCCAGCGGCAGCAGCAGCGCCGAGCGGCGGGAGAGCGGGGGGGCGGTCATGTGAGCCTCGCCATCCAGGTGCCCTGGAACGGTACCGGCAGATAGGCCTCGTGATACGCCTTCAGTTCGGCTATCGGATCGATGTCGGAGAACCGCGCGGGATGGATCTGGCGCGCGATGTAGTACATGGCCGCGAAATCGGGCAGGCATCGGCACAGGCCATGCTCGATGGTGAACAGCTGTCCCGACCTGATCGCCCGCAAGCCGTCCCAGCCCGGACGGCCGGCATAGGGGGCGAGGCTGGCGCGCGTGGTCGCGAGATCGGCATCGAACCCGGTGCGCACCGCTTTCGGACGGTTCACCCAGGACGATCCGATGATGAAGATCACCTCGGGATCGGCCGACAGCACGTATTCCGGGCTGAGCGGGCCCCATGCGCCGGGGATGTGGCCGGCGGCGATGTTGTCGGCGCCGATCAGGTCCAGGATGCGGCCCCACATCCCCTTCCAGTAGGAGTTGCCGATTGTTTCGGGACCGGATTGGCCAAGCTCCATGTAGACCTTGGCCTTGGTGGGGGAGGCGGCGGCGCGGGCCTGGATGTCGGCGACCTTGGCCAGGTACATCGCCGCGATGGCGCGCGCCCGTTCCTCGTTGCCGGTCGCGATGCCCATGGCGATCGTGCTGGCGGCATGCCTGGCGGGGTCCTGCGCGTTGTAGTCGATGACCAGGACGGGGATGCCGAGCGCCGTGAGCCGGGCGACCGCCGCGCCCAGGACCGAGAACGACCATTGCGCCATGATGACCAGGTCGGGGCGCAGCGCGATCACCTTCTCGATGCTGTAGGTGCTGTCCTCGGTGTTGCCGATCTCGGGCAGCTCACCCAGCCGCGGGATCGCCGCCAGATAGCGGGCATAGGTCGACGGCCGCCATCCGGCCCAGAGCGACTTGCCGAAGCCGACCACGCGGTCCCAGCCGGCGGGTCCGGCGACGGCGGTGTATTCGTCGAAATTGAAGCCCAGCACGATGCGTTCGGCCGGGGCCTTCAGGATCACGGTGCGTCCGGCGGCATCGGTGATGGGGGGCGGGGCGGCGGCGCGGGCGCGGGATGGCAGGGCGGCCGCCAGCGGCGCCAGCAGGGCGCTGCGCCGGGGCAGGCCAGGTCCGGGGGAGGACATATGAGACTCCGTTCAGGGTCCGGGTGCGTCGATCAGGCACGGACACCCCGCCGCCGGATGGCGCGGGGTGGCGGGATCAGACGGGTGGACCGCGGGAGCGGACGACGGCGACCGCATCATGTGGCGGGCCGGTCGCGGGCGGCAGAGCGCGCGCCGATGACGGGGTGACGGAGGGCGGCGGCACCGCGGCCGCAGGGGCCAGGAGCAGCGGCAGCGCGCCGGCGGTCAGGCAGACCGGGCACAGGACGCAATCATGCGTCCGGTCAGGCCGGTCGTCGGGGGCCGATGGCGCTGCCGCGCCGTCGCCGTGGCAGATCGGAATGCCGGACGGCAGCGCGACCAGCAGGCCGGCCGCCGGGGCCGGCAGGACCCGCACCAGCAGCGCCAGCATGACCAGCGCCCGAACGACAATGCCAGGCCACAGCGGCATCGCGCGACGGAACCCTCTCGTTGACGGGCCGGACCATAGGGGCGCGGCCCCGCGCCGGCAAGTGGATCGGGGGGGATGCGCCGGCGGGAATATCGAGGCCGGCCTGCGCCGGCGGGACCATCGAGGCCGGCCTGCGCCGGCGGGACCACGCCAGGGTCCGCGCGGCGTCGTGTCAGGCCCCCCGGGGGGTCAGGCCAGCCGGCGCGCCAGCACGATCCGGTTGGAATTGGTGCCGCGCGCGTTGTTGTCGACCCGCCAGATGTTTGCCGTCTTCGTGAAGGCCTGGCGGTTCACCATGACCCCCTCGATGCGCAGCGGCAGCCCGGCGATGGCGGCGATGACGTTGCGTTCCAGCAGGACCTTGCCGCCGCGCACCTCGCCGACCTCGAAGGCGGCGACCGCGCCGGGGCGCAGGATGCGGACGAACTCGGTGAAGCAGGCGCGGACGAATGCCTCCCATGCCGGGATGGCGCGATGGCGGTCGATCGCCACCGTGGCCGGATCGATGCCGGCGAACCAGCAGCGCAGCCAGTTGTCGCCTTCATAGTCGACGATATCGAGAAACGGCGGAGAGGTGACCAGCAGGTCGATCGAGGCATCCGCGAGGGCCGGCGTCGCGGTAGCCGACCCGGTCAGCAGCACCGGGGCGGGGCCGGCCGGCGGGGCGCCATCGGCCAGCAGCGCGCGGGATTTGCGCAGCACCAGGGCCACCAGGTCGCGTGGCGGCGGCGTCTGGCCGCGGCTTGCGTTGATCCTCCGCTGCCGCTCGACCGAGGTCGCCTGGTTGGGCGGCAGGGTGTAGACCGAGAAGAATCCCGGCGAATGCCCGGTCAGGCGGTTGATCGCCACCATCCTGATCCACTCATCCACCGCGTCCAGCGTCCCCCGCTCGGCGCGGTCCAGCAGATACCGGCGCAGGGCCGTCAGCGCGCGCAGGATGGATGGATGGTAGAATGCCAGCAGCGGATCGTCCGCCGCCGGCGGCGGTCCGGCCAGGTCGATGGCGGCCAGGCGGTCGGCGATGGCGGCCAGCGAGGGCGGGGCCAGGCGCGGGCGGATCAGCATCGCGCTCAGCGGATTGACATCGTTGGCGACCGCGCCCCGGCCCATCAGCGCCGCCTGGACCGGCGTGGTGCCGCGCCCGGCGAACGGGTCGTAGACGCTGTCGCCGGGGCTGGTCAGACGGTCGATGAAGAAGGCCGGCAGTTGCGGCTTGAAGCAGGCGCGGTAGCTGACCTCGTGGATCGCATGGGCCTGGCGCTGGCCGGCGGTCCAGAATTCATTGATGAAATAGCGGATACCGCCGGCCTCGGCCTCGACGGTGGCCGACCCGTTGAAGCTGAAGCCGCGCAGCATCGCGGGCAGGTCGGGTGCCCCGTCGATCGGGTGGTCCGGCGTCACCGCAGGAACGGGTTGGTCCGCCGTTCATCCCCGATGGTCGAGCCCGGGCCGTGGCCGCACAGGAAGGCGAAATCGTCGCCCAGCGGCAGCAGCTTGGTGGTGATCGCCTCGATCAGCGCGGCGTGGTCGCCATACGCGAAGTCGGTGCGCCCGACCGAGCCCTGGAACAGCACGTCGCCCACGATGGCGAAGCGCGCGGCATGGTTGACGAACACGACGTGGCCGGGTGTGT